>JAEUSG010000397.1 GCA_016788315.1 Fibrobacterota bacterium
TTAATGACATTTCTACACTTAAATGATTGTTTTTTTGATAAACATAACTCCCAACAAATACTCCATCAAGCATCCCGCATACAATTGCAGCTATTTTTTTTAATTTGGGAGAGAACAAAGGCGAATCATAAGTATAATAAACAGAGTAACTTGGTAATACAAATGCGCTAATATAGGAGAGAGAAAAATTCTTTGGTTGAATTGGTAACCAGTTACTATTTGAGCAGCCTAATTCACTTAAGTAGGCACGTTCATATATCAATTTCAGACTACTAAGATTATTCTCCTCATATTCTTTCTGCGTTGCGTACACATTAACATGTCTGAAGTCGATATTCGACACAACAAGATTCAGCTTTGTAGTAGTTCCGAAAATCAATTCATTCGTAAACAAAAAACTTGAATTTTCTTTTTGTTCTACCCTCAAACCAAGCTTTGTTGACATGTTGTCTGCTGCCTTTTTAGCCTCTTTATGAGCCATAGAATCAGGACAACTATACTGACAAGCAGCGAACCTACTAAAAGACAAGACAACTATCCACAAAACAATGGTTGAACTAGAACGCATATGTTATTCCTGACTGTTCATAAAAACGTTCCTCAACATCATCTACCTTTAGACTATTCCTTGATAACTTATCTACGTTGACACTTCCCCCACCTTTTACCTCATAATCTTGACCTATTTCAGTACTACGATAATCTGCCAAATCAAATATCTGTCCTATAGGCCCAGCCAAGTTAAAGCCTTTATATGAACCTGATGCTGATCTTGGCATTTTCACACCAGCATCAGCTAATGTAGTTATCAAGGGTGATGCCTGTGAACCTATGCCAATGGTAAGTTGTGGAACAATTGATTGCATTAAATTTCCCGTTAGAAAATTTCCAATAGCTTTAGTAAATGGACTCGCATCCTTTGCTAGTTCACCACCGAATTTGCCCACAAATTTACTTGCTGCCGACGAAGCCCCACCAGCAACACCTCCCAAAATAGCACCACCAACAGCGGCTTGCCACATCTGTGTTCCTGTTCCCTTAAAAAATTTATTTTCATTGCCGAATGCATATGCACTCAATGCGCCTGACATAGCCCCACCTACAGCCCCACCCGCTGCACCGGCGAAAACACCAACGCTTGATGTTGCTGCAATGGACAAGGCGCCCGATAGACCACCAGCTGCGATGGCTCCAGTTGTCAAAGCTGCTGCGCCACCGGACACTCCACCAATCACAGCACCGATACCTGCACCTGCCATA
>JAEUSG010000405.1 GCA_016788315.1 Fibrobacterota bacterium
ATAATGACACCGGTGCTGGCGCAAAATTATGCAGGGTGCGGCCTTCGTATGATAGATAAGAACGGTAATCTGGTTTATGGATCTTATGGAAGCCTTATGTCAATAGGAGTTGATGGCAGTATTCCTGTCACTGGAGGCAATATAAAGGCTGTTACCTCACCAGCATTACCATATTGGAGAAGTTTACAGGGAAATGGTTACATGACACCAATACCAGGCACAAATAAGGTGTATTTCAGCGGTTTGTACGGACCTGATACCGGCTTTTATCGCGACGGTAATGTTTATAAACTTGATATTTCAACCGGCGTGGCAGAAAAATGGCTAACGTTACCATGGGACTCCATCCCAAAAGTAAAGTCTCCACGTGAAATAAGACTCGGTGGAGGCCCTTTTTTCTCAGCAATACATGGTACGGCATTAGATTCTGCCGGAAGAGTTTATGTATGTGATCGCTTAAATCAGCAAATCGGTATTTATGATTCCAACGCAGTATTGCTTCGCTCAATACCTTTGCCATGTGCGGATCAAGTGGCAATTAGTAAGTCAGGCACCATTTACGCTATAACACGTTACCAGGTACCTCAAAATCCTTTCTCATCAGCAGGTCATGTCAGACTCTTCAAGTTCACCTCTTTCGCAGAAGGCACAGTTAAAGTGTGTTCTCTCACTTTAGCAAACTATGTTCATTCGCAAAACTGTTTGAGCATGACATGCCTGGCTGTGAATGATGTCAACACTAAGCCATGGGTGTGGATTGGTTCATCAGGAATAACCGTCCGTGCATATCAGGATGATGGTAGCACTCTTACATTGATGAAAGATTTTTTTACCGAACGCGGAAGCAGCAATGTTGTTTACGATCGTCTTCTAGTAGACAGGAAAACTGAAAATGTATATGTAAATGACAGCTGGAATGGTTTTTATAAGATTGTAAATTGGAGTAATCCTGCATTATTGCAATGCTCAACAAGCGCCAGAAAGCCATTGTTGGGAGCAGATTGGGCAATTGGGAATAATAATCTACTATATGTTCGTGAAGGTGTTGATTATATGGGACCCGTAAAACGTTATACTCTGGATCATTTACACTCTCCAGCTAATTGGGCTAATACCAACAGCAATATGTTAACGTCAGATATCTTTAACAGATTTGCACCATGCACAGGAGATCGTGGTATAGCTCTTACAACTGATAATAAAGTTGCAGTTATGCAGAAAAACAGAACTACTGCTGAATATGAAGTCTGTGTTTACGGTGATAGCGGTTCAGCAGTTTCTACAGCTAAAAAAGTTCAAATAAGTAAGCTGCCTCAAAGTTGTGGTGGTGTTCAAATTGATACTAAAAACAATCTTTATGTTGGTGCTGTTATCCGTTCATCTGAATTTCAAATGCCGCCCTTTTATCAAGGCGACAAAGGTTATGCCACTGGGGTTGGAAGTATTGTAAAATTTGCGGAAGGAGACACAGGATCAGTTGGTGCAACTTCTGCCGTAAATGCCAGTAAAGTTTACTCCGTACCTCTTGGCCCTTTTAGTGCAGATCCATATCCCGCTTCAGCACCATGCGTTTGCAGAAGCCCCCGATTTGAGGTTGATGCGTATGGTCGCATATTCGCTCCAAATGCAGTAACAAATCAGGTGACAATAGTCGACAATGAAGGAAATCAGCTCTTGCAGTTTGGTAAATATGGCAATCTGGATTCAAGAGGTGTTTTGCCGGCTGACTTACCATCGCAGCAAATAATTACTGGAACAGAAATTCCTCTTGGGTGGCCAACAACTGTTGCAACAAGTGAAGACTACATTTACGTAGGTGATCTTGTAAACTGTAGATTGGTTCGACTGAAAATGAGTTACGCTTTAGATAATTATCCCGGATTAACTGAACATGTTGCTCTGGAACAAAACGAGGCAAATTACTCTGCATCATCTTACCGCTTAACTTCTGGCCCGGTTCCTTTTAATCAAAACTCTGCAATTATGCTCTCACTTCCAAGTTCAATAAATGCCCGTATAGATGTGATAGATGTAAGAGGGAAACTTGTGAAGACGTTGTATAATGGCGATCTTTCTTCCGGTGTCCACAAATATTCATGGAATGGCACTAATCTCAGGAATCAACTTGTATCTGCAGGTCTTTATATATACAGAGTAACAGCAGGAAA
>JAEUSG010000409.1 GCA_016788315.1 Fibrobacterota bacterium
ATTTTCGGCACTTGGTAAACATTTCTCTTTTTTGCTGACTGTATCAAATTTTCAGGCAATGGTCGGCTTTTGCGACATGACAGGGAAAAGCAGTGGTCAGAGAAGTGACCTTATGCAACTATTTAAAGAAACGGGAATTAGAACTAACGCTCTCATGGAAACTCTAATTGCCACGGGTCAAAAAGATGGTGTTATAAATCGAGAACTTGAACCCGCAAAGCTTTCCAGATTTATCGGAGCACTCATACGAGGTGTGGTTTTTGAATGGCGAATTGCCGGTGAAATGGGCGATATCGACAAAGAGATTGACTCCATGATGAAATTTATTTTGAAAGGGTTCTCGGTATGAGGTTTAAGCAGATAATATTATTCTTTATTGTTATTAATTCCTATTCATCTCAATATTCTCTGGATGATTTACTTAAAGCAACGTTTGAAAACTCAAAGGCCATCAAAGCGGTTCTTGAAGAGCGTAAAAAAGTTGAATCGCAGATTTCACAGGCTTATGGTAGTGCTCTTCCTTCAATAGACCTGACAACAACCTATCAACACTCATTTGAACAATATAGCCCACTTTCATCCGGTGCGAGCATGCCCTCATTCGCATCCATTCTTCAAGCTGCACATGTTCCGCAGTCTGATACCGGAACTTATGTTCTTGGTGGGATTCTTGATCAGGCATTTGGCAGTTTTGCGAACATGACTAAAGATAATACGGCCGTCGTTTCACTAACTCTTAAACAGCCCATTTTTGCACAGGGAAAGGTCGGTATTGGTCTTGCAATTGCCAAAGAGTACAAGGCAGGTCTTGAAAAAAAGCTTAAAATGGTTCAGGATACCACAAGAGCAACAATTACTAAGAGTTTTTATGCTGCTCTATTAACTAAAAAGAATGTTGATATTCTTCAGTCAAGCGTACAGCTAAATGAAGAGATTTACAGACTCTCAATACTTCGTTTCAATGTTGGTAAAACGAGTGAGATGGACACATTATCAGCACGTATGAATCTTTACAAGGCTCAAATTGATCTTAAAAGTGCGGAGACAGGTAAAAAAGTTCAGTATTTGGCTCTTATTAAGCAGAGTGGAATTACGGAGAACTACGAAACTTTCGATCTTTCCGGTGATTTCCCGGTAAGTGATTACAAAATAACATACGAAGAGGCTTTGCCAAAACTTCGTGAGAACAACAAAATCCTGCAACAGCTTGAAACTGGATTGAAAATTCAAAGCCAACTTGTAAAACTTGCAAAATCCGACCATTATCCTATGATTGCAGCCCAGGCCAGTGTTGGAAAATTGTCAATGTTTAATTCGGATGAAGAAATAGTATGGTATGATGATCAGAAGATAGCTGTTGTTATGACTCTTAATCTCTTTTCCGGCTTTGGTATTACCCAAAAGATCAAGCAGGCAAGAATCGATAAAACAAATTTCGAATACACAATGAAACAGGTTCAGGATGGTCTTGAAATTGGCCTAAGGGGTGCATGTGAAAACCTTGCTGTAAATCGTGAAAAAATTGAGTCTGTAAATGCACTGCTCAAGATTGCGGAAAAAGGTCTCGAAATTCAAAAAAAGATGTATGATCTCGGAGCAGCTACTCTCACAGATCTACAGAAAACAGAAATAGATTTAAAGAATGCAAAAATAGCCTACAATGCCTCTCTATTCGGCTATTACAGCAGCATGATTGATATTAAAATACTGCTAGGAGAATAATTTTATGAAGTTGACAATTGCAGCACTGACACTTGCCCTGCTAATCACAGGATGCGCAAAAAAAGAAAAAACAAAAGCTGAAAGCATTTCAGATATTCAAAAAAGGGAAGGAACGCCAGTTACTGTTATACAGGCGTCGCGCTCACAAATAAAGTCTTATGAGGTTGCAGGAGGCAGTATCGAAGGAATCCGTCAGGCTACTCTCGTATGTAACACACCAGGTGTCATAGAATCTCTTTTTGTAAGTGTAAACGATGCCGTAAACGAAGGGCAGCCACTACTTAGAATAAACCCCGATATTCCTTCTCAATTGGACATAACAAAGGCACAATACGACAATGCGCAAAAATCTCTTGAAAGGGTTGAGGCACTTTTCAAAGAGGGTGGTGCATCACAGGAAATGCTGGATCAGGTAAGAGCCGGTTTTACAGCCGCAAAAGCTGTTTATCTTTCGGCACACAAATCAGAAGTTATGGCTGCTCCATTTGCTGGAATAATTGTACAGGTATATAAGCCCCTATACAGAAATGCGGATAGAGGCAACCCACTTATAGAAATTGCTGACATTAAAAATGTACGTGTTCGGCTATTAGTAAACGAAACTGCCATAATGCGGTACTCCACTGGACAAACAGCCTATGCAATAAACGGTCGCGATACCATAGTCGGAAGAATTACACAAGTTGCACTGGCCGGATCTGACGGCAACCATGCCTTCAATGTTGAAGCTCAATTTTCAAACACCAACCTTAAGCTTCGGCCGGGCATGTTTATAACCGTGCGGACAATAGTTGAAAAGAAAGATGGCGTTGTTGTTCTGCCAATGGAAGCGGTTGTAAAAGATGGCAAGAAAAACTTTGTATACATAGTTGTCAATGGGATAGCAAAGAAGATTGCGGTAACAACCGGAATACGAGGCGGAGAGTTTTTTGAAATCAAAGAGAAACTTGCGGGAAACGAAACAGTCGTCTTCTCCGGTTCTTCAAACCTGTTGGATGGCATGAAAGTCAAGATTGTAAAATAAGGGACAACACCAATGATTTCTCTAAGTATAAGAAAACCCATAGCAATAATAATGGTCATTCTGGCTCTTATTGTATTTGGCATAGTGGGTTTTATAAATCTACCTGTAGATCTTACGCCAAATGTTGAACTTCCGTTTGTAACCGTCCAGGCTCTATACATTGGAGCGGGTCCTGAAGAGCTTGAAACTTCCGTGATTAAACCAATTGAAGAGCAAATGACCACAGTATCAGGAATTAAAAACATTACCAGTTTTTGTTCTGAAGGTGTAGGTTTTTCATTTCTGGAATTCAATCTAGGCGTTGATGCCGATCTTGCTTCCATAGATGTTAAAGATAAGATTGACGCAATTCTTTACAAGCTTCCCAAAGATCTCAAGAAGCCGGTGATTTCAAAGTTTGACATGAATGCCCAGCCGATTATCTACCTTGCACTCACTGGTTCGCAAAGCCCTGATGTATTGCGACGACTAGCCGACAAGGGCGTTAAGGAGAGCCTTGTTAGAATAAATGGTGTTGCTTCCATAGATATTACCGGCGGTCTGGAACGTGAAATACAGGTTAATTTATACAAAGAAAAGATTGAAGCACTGAATCTATCATATATGCAAATCGTCTCAATGGTTGGTGCCCAAAGTGCGAATATTCCAGGCGGACACCTTTCGGGAAGTCTTAAGGAATACACAATTAGAGTTCAGGGTGAATTTTCTTCAATTAATGATATAGCAAACATAATGATTCCTGTTGCAGGTAAAGCCGCAGGTGGTGGTGGTCAGGGCGGCGGAGGAACGCCACCGCCGGCAGTACTTTACATACCGCTATCCAGAATCGCGGAAATTGAAGACACCTACAAAGAGGTACGCCAAAAAGCATATTTCGGCGGGAAAAACAGCGTAGGACTTGCAATCCAGAAACGACCTGACGCAAATACAGTACAGGTGGCTGATGACATTTTTAAAGCATTGGATGAAATACGTGGAAACATGCCTGAAGGAGTCTCTGTTGAAATAGCAGTGGATCGTTCAAAAATGGTTCGTGATTCTGTAAACGATATGTACACAAACGTTCTAATTGGTATCGTTCTTACTTCCGTAATGCTTCTCTTTTTTCTTGGCGACTGGAGAATAACCATAATTGCAGCAATCACAATACCTGTCTCTGTTATAATAACATTCATGGGGATGGATGCCTTTGGTTTCTCACTGAATATAATGAGTCTTTTGGCTCTTGCAATATCTGTAGGTACTCTGGTAACTAATTCCATCATCGTTCTCGAAAATATTGCCAGGCATAGAGATGAAGGTCTTTCTGTGATTGACGCTTCCGTAAAAGGAACATCTGAAGTTGCTATTGCTGTTATTGCATCAGCATTAACAAACATTGCAGTTTTCGTTCCAATAGCAAATATGGAAGGTATTACAGGTCAATTCTTCAAACAGCTTGGTATTACAATCGTTCTTGCCACAGTTGCCTCGCTGTTCCTCTCTTTTACACTTGTCCCGCTTCTTTCATCTAAAATTTTGAAAGCAAAAAGCACAAATGGTGACTCAGATTCAGGAAACATTTTCATTAGGCTGCTTAAAACGGGTCAAAATTTTCTTCAGACAATTCTTGCAGCAGCTAGATCTGTATATCTTGTTATTCTGGATTGGTGCCTTAATTACAGAAAAACAACAGGTTTACTTGTTGTCATCCTTTTTTTTGGAACACTTATAGGATTTGGATCACAACTCGGTTCTGAATTCTTCCCTGCTGGAGACTATGGTATCATCAACATTAAAGTTGAAATGCCGTCAGGAACTTCACTAGAAGAGACTGATAAAACTCTTGGTAAGATTGAAGGTAAACTGAACTCCATTTCTGCAATTAATACTGTCTATTCTGCACTTGGCGGTTCCGGCCAAACACAGGGTGTAAATTACGCCTCACTTTCAGTTCGTCTTAAAGAGCCTGAAGATCGTACTGTTACAACTAAAGAAGTGGTTGCTGCCATCAGGCCGATGCTTACCGACTTACCGGATGCAAACATCACAATAAAAGAAGGTTCCGCCATGGGGGGGGGGAATCAATCAGAAGGAGATATTTCCTGCGAAGTTACAGGTGACGACATGAATGAGATCTTGCGAATTCAGGATTCTGTTATTTCGCTTGCTGCAGCTGTTCCAGGTCTTGTTGACATTAAAAGTTCCTGGAAATCAGCCAAACCTGAAATGAAATTTATCCCGGATCGTATGCGTCTTGATGAATACGGTATTTCCGTCGCCATGCTTGGTATGAATGTCCGATACGCCCTTTCCGGCAACGAAGATGCCGTTTTTCGTGAAAATAACGATGAATACCGCATTCGCATCCAGCTAGCCGAAAATGACAGAAATTCAATCGACGCTATAGAGAACCTTCCTATTCCAACCCAGCGTGGAATAGTTCCGCTAAAAGCACTGTGTAAAGTATCATACGAAGGCGGTGCCGCAAATATCAACCGAAAGAACAGACAGAGACTTGTTACTATCTCAGCAAATGTTTCCGAAGGCTCCGTCGGCAAAAAGGCAGCTGAACTTCAGCAGCTTACCGGCTCCATACCTCTAAAGGCAGGCTACAAAATCGGTTTTGGCGGTCAGCAGGAGATGATGAAGGATACATTCGGCAGTCTTATTCAGGCAATGGTTCTGGCTATTCTATTAACGTACATAGCGCTTGCGGCCATCCTTGAGTCTTTACGCATGCCAATTTACATTATGGTCACGATTCCACTTGGACTTATTGGCGTTATCCTTGCCCTGTTTCTTACCGGCAAGAATCTCTCCATGATTTCTATGATGTCAATGGTTATGCTGATTGGTGTTGTTGTTAATAATGCTATCCTCATTATTGAATATGCGATGGAACTTATTAAAGGAGGCATGGAGCCAAGGAAGGCTGTTCATGAAGCGTGTAATATTAAGTTTAATGCTGTTATAATGATGAATCTGGCAATTGTGCTCTCTTCTTTGCCTCAGGCTTTTCAAACCAACAGTATTCAAGCCCCATTTGCAATAACTGTTATTGGTGGAATTGCGGTTTCAACGATACTAACAATGTTGTTTATTCCTAGTTTATATCTGTCAACGCAGAAGGTGAAGCCGTTAAATGAAAAATTGTAAATTAAAAACAATTTGCTTTTTCTTGTTGGAAAGGGTTATGATACGAACGTGAATGTATGTAACAAAGACGGGGTATGAAAAGAACAAAAGAACAAGCGGATGAGTCGAAAAGAGCTATTCTCGATGCTGCTTATAGTGTGTTCTTGGAAAAGGGGTACACAGCAACCAAAGTGGAAGATATCGCCCATAAAATAGGTATGACACGAGGTGTCATCTATTGGCATTTTAAAAATAAAACGGATTTGTTTTTTTCGTTAATTAACAAAGAGTTTGATAATGCAATTTCAAAATCACAAGATGTTTTTAACTCTGATGATTCATTGGAAAATAAACTTGTGAAACTTCTTAACAATGATGAAATAGGGTCCCGATTTTTTGAATTAATTAAAACATTTCAACCTGGCTCAATTGACCGGGATAGCAAACCATATAGGCTTGCAATTAAACAAATTACAGACAAATTTCAATCAGCATTCGACCAATTTGGTTTTTTTGTTACAAAAGAGCAAAAATGCGGAAATGTAAAAAAGAGTGTAGATGTACAGGCTTTTTGCGCGACATTCGTAATGATTTCAGGAATATTAAATTCACCAAGGCTTTGTGATGACACAACCAAAATTGCCGGAATCAGAGAGAAGAAAAGAAATGAAATTGTGAACTTCATTTGGAATGGACTGGGAACAGCTTTTTTAAGAAAATAAGGGATAGAGAAAAGATATTTTTTTACTCTTTTACATACATTTGTGTATGTAACATATACAGCCAAATTAAAGGAAGAATAAGATGGGAATAAAATTTAAGAAACCACCATTGCTGGAACCACTGAATAATCACTTAGATGAAATTAAAGAACTTGCGCACAAACTATACCTCGAACGAGCCGGACAGTCTGGCGATGAAGTAACTGATTGGGTCAAAGCCGAACAAGAAATAAGAAAAAAGTACAAGCGGAATTAGAAAGATTATCAGAAACATGGTAAAGGTATTAAAAATAAGTCGCCATTTAATTTATTCCCTTAGCTGGGTGATGATTTGTTTCAGTTTCATTATTCTAGCGGTCGTCATGTTTGATAGATGGGGTTTGATAACTTCTGACCATATTCTATATGGCGCAGATATGTTACCGCCAATTTGGCCTACGGCGATTCTGAGCTGCGCGTTGTTTATTATTTATTGGATTAAACAAAAGCGGGTTTTCCTATATCTTCTGATGTTGGTTGCTGCCAACATACTGTTCGTTGGGGATATCAAACTAACCTCTTCAGGGAGAGCAAAAACATCTGAGCATAGTACCATCACTGTACTTGCTCAGAATGTTCAGTACTACACCAATGGCCTTAATAAGGTTTTCGACACGATTCTTGCTATAAAACCAGATATTGCAATTCTCGGTGAGAATTCAGTTTCGGATTCGGAGCTTGTTCTTATTAAGAAAAAGGACACTTCCTATGCTTTTTATCAGTCAAGACGATTCGGCCCAGCATTGTTCACCCGCCTTCCAGTGTTATCATGCAAGGAAATTGAATTTCCGACTTATCTAACTTCATTAAGCGGCAAAAACGACCTGGAGAAAATGGATCGGAATCCACGAAGTACCTTTTTGCATGCGGTGATCAATGTTTATGGAACTCATATAAATATCATAGCTGTGCGGTTTATTGCTGGCCGACCCAAAGAAAATACCCTTCGGGAGAATATCCGGTGGGGTCATTATCTCATCTTAGAGCAGATAAAAGAAAGAGATTTCTTGGTGAATTACATTGGTCGCTTGAAGGGTCCTATCATATTTGGAGGTGATTTAAATGCAACACCAACATCTAAAATCATTCGTCCTCTAAGAAAAATTACCAGCGATGTATATCTAGCCTGTAATCATATTGGTATACCAACCTTCAAAGTGGGTCGACCTATTCAAACCAGACTAGACTACCTTTTTTGTTCAAAAGAATGTATCCCACTTGAGGCAAAAGTTCTTAATACGATTATTGCAGATCACTATCCAGTATGGGCTAAGATCGGAGTACCAAAATGGTAGAAAAAGCATTCAACAGGTGGTTGCAGACGGCCATAAATATGTTTTGCTATCCCTTTATCCGATATGAGGTGTCCCCAAATCTGATTACAATCGTCGGAGCTTTCATGATGGGGGCTGCAGCGGTGTTTCTTGCTGTCTTTCTGGAATCTGATTATCCAGTTTTCAACTGTAATCTTGTACTTCGGAGCGGGGAATCTACTCCGGCCTTTTCAAACACAACAGGTTTTTTTGTTACCTATGAATATCTAATCAAAAAGAATATTCAACAGGCAGAGTTAGGTGCCATCAGGCAGTCTACAACTGCCAAGTACGACATTAAAAGAAAAGCTCTGCTCCCGATGATTAATCACGATGCAGGTGACTTATTATCAGTCAGTAACAATAAAAGAGTTTGGTGATTCTCATGATAGATTTTTAGTTATAGACGATGTTGATTTTTATCACATAGGTGCATCGCTGAAAGATTTAGGGAAAAAATGGTTCGCTTTTTCAAAGATGGACACGAAGGCTGTGGAAATATTGGAGCATCTTAAAAATAATAGGGTAGGTTAAAATGATGCCTTTCTATTATAAGTTTACAAATCGCACCCAACGCGGCGCTTGATTGCAGCCGTTTACGGCTGCCAATTACAGCGCCTTTCACAAGAGCCTTCACGGACTATTGTTGGCTTGCAGGCGGCTTTATGCCGACTGTCAAGAATGTCTTTCCTCTCTTGTCGTAGCATTGAGCACTTTCCGTAGTATTGACCACTATTTTCGGCAGTTGATTCACATTTTTGGACTGACCTATCACGGATATTCAGGCTTTTCATCTTTTTGTAGCCCTGAGCACTATTCGTAGTACTGAACTCTATTTTCGTCAGGTTAGCTCTATTTTATTGCTGGGCAACTTACCTGAAATATCTTTTTGATGTGACAAGACCTGTCATACGTCCTCGCTATCTTTGTTGGTATGGATACCAGCAACAAGTTTTACCAGCCTAGACACCCCGAAGACTCACCATTCTTCAAGGTTCTTGAGGCTAATTTCGATAACTTCGAGCAGAACTATCCCGCACTCTATCAGTCAAAGCATGGCTTCTTGCGTCCAGTTATTCGTAAATCTCTGGAAAAATTCATGAGGTGTGGTGATTTGCGGGAAGGTTTCGCAATAGTCAGGTGCAAAGAGTGTGGTGATGAGAAGTTCGTAGCCTATTCCTGTAAACAGCGTTCATGTTGTCCCTCTTGTGACAAAAAGAGGTCGATAATTCTCGGCAGGCGTTTGACTACAGAGATAATCCAGCCTGTAGCTCATAGACAATGGGTGTTTACCATTCCTAAACGGTTGCGCATTTTTTACAGGATGGATAGGCGACTTCTTGGTAAGCTTTCACGT
>JAEUSG010000411.1 GCA_016788315.1 Fibrobacterota bacterium
CGAATATAAGTTGTTCCTGATCCTGATTTGACAAAAGAAGGATAAACGTGAACAGGGCTAAAAAGTGCATTATTCGCTGAAATATTCAGCCTGCAATTTCCTGTAAAATTAAATGAGTTAAACATGCTGAAGTCGGCAGAATCACCATGAATCGATAGAACAGAAGCATCTGCCATATATACATTGCCCAAACCATGCAATTCAGAAATAGAGAACGATTTGCTATTTATATCCAGTGTAGCGCTGTTTGATATAGCCACCCTTTTAACATTAACGGAATCAGAAGCAACAATAAGATTAGCACTACCGGATACATGCAGATTAGGTAGCGTATCAGATATTGTATAAAGTGTTTCCGGAACAGTTCCAGAGAATTCAACAAGACCAGTTCCAATTATATTTCCACCAGAACGTAGATCGAGATTACCCTTTAATATTAATCCTTTACCATTAAAATCCAGTACACCAGTATAGGCAGAATCTGCAACAAAGGAGTAGACATCAGGAATTGTGTCAAAAAGCAGATCTTTTACACTACTGTTATTCAAGCGAACTCTGTCAGTAAACACAGGTAAAACATCGCCAGACCAGTTTTCTTTAGTTGTCCATTTATTATCAACTCCTCCTCCATCCCAGATTTTTTCTCCGAAAACCCATCCGCTGTTTCCACCCAAATCCATTGTGTATAGTGCATGACCATTCCCTGATGAAGCAGTAGAATTTTTAAGCATGGCATATTGTGCAGTAAGATTGTTACCTGCATCAACACTCCATGGTGAATTGGCATCAAGATTGAGTAAATTTCCGTTCTGTCCATTTAATGAAACATCATTTGATGCACTAATTACAGCACCGTCAAGAGCGCTGACAGTAGTGGAGTTTCCATTTGAAATTATAAAGTCACCATCAGTTGCTCTTATGTTCAAACCGCTAAAATCCATTTCGCCTGCGGTTTGTGAAATTGATTTGGCTTTAACCGGATTTGCTGCAAATGTTAACTTTCCTGCTCCGGTATGATATAGTGCAGGCAGCGTGTCATTAATCTTTGCATATACAGTTTGCGCGAGAGGTGAAACAAACTTAAATGTACCCAGTGAAGCATCTATACTTGCAAAATTATTGAAATTTACTACGCTGCCAGAATAGTCTATCGTTGAAGTATTAAATACAAGATTTCCAGAACCATCCATCTGCTCATTTACAGAGTGCGTAAGAGCTGAACCAAATTTTAAAGTACCTGAGACAACTTTTAATGTGTCAGCTGAAAAAGCTCTATCAAGAATAGATACAGTATCTGAACCAGTGATGTAAAATGAATTATACTGTGCAGAAGAACGTGGTCTGAAATTTTGCAACGCAGTACCGTTAAATTCAAGTCTTCCGTTATCGCCTGATATCGATGTAAAAGAAAAATCAGCATTTCCAGAAAGTATTAGTTTTGAGCTATTAAATTGTAAAAGACCGCCCTCTCCTCCAGTTGCAAATTCTTCGAATGCATGTTCATTTCCAACTCCAAGATTTAGTGTAGCATTACTATCAATAGACAAAGTGTCGCCGGTTAGATTAACAGAAAGCGCAGTTGTTCCTTTACCCAAATACAGATTGCCTGTCAGCAATGGCATTCCTGCAATTGTTAGATTACCTGCTCCGGTCTTCCTTAAAGATGGATGGGTAATACCTGACAATGGCTTCATAAGCTGATTTGAACCGCTTGCGAAAGATATAGTTCCAGAACCATCTTCCAGAGTATCCAAACCTGCCAAATCCAACGAATCACCTGATACGGTCAAGTTTGAATTGGTGCCAAAGTAAATGGAACCACCCGACGCTATCAAACTGTTAATATTAAAGCCATAGTTATCACTTAATACAAGCTTACCGTCAAGTACACCTACCCTATATACTTTTGCTGAACTGTTTAGATAAACAGTTCCGGAATCAACATAAACAAGATTTCCTCTTAGAGTATCTCCTGTAACAGCAGTATTTGATCTGTTTCTGAAATAGAGAGCAGGAAGAGTGTCAATTCCATTTACATTCAAAGTACATGACTCAGTACCAGTAAATTGCAAACTGCTTCCTGAAGCTTTGCTGATTCGTAAATCTGAAAAATCACCGTTCTTTGTTAATCTTAGAGCAGAACTTTCAAAATCCAGAATACCTGATGAAGAGCCGTAAACGGAAGACGCACTATGAGTTAGTCCTGTACCAAGCTTAAGCGTTCCATTTAAGATATTTATGTCAGACAGCACTTTTAATGGAGAGCCTCCAATAACAGTTCCTCCAGTACCGGATTGAACAAGTGAATATATTGAATCAGATGATGACAACGTAAGCGTCTGTTCAGATGAACCATTCATTTTAAGTATTGAGGACTTAGGCTCAAACGAAACCATATTGGAAAGATCAGCATCGCCATTAATAGCCAGCTCAGCTGCTGTCCCTAGTCTTAGACTACCGTATCCAGAAAGATTATCAACTGCTGCTTTAAAAGAGTCTGCAAATACAGTTATACCACCATCAACTATTAAATCAGCTGCTTTAAGTTCACCATTTTTAATTGTCAATGTGCCGTTGCCACTATGGATAACTGAAGGTAAAAGATCATCAGCATCTGCTTCAAGAGTCTGCGCACTGTCTCCTGTAAATCTAAGTGCACCCCCATTTGCAGAATATGTACCACCGGATCTAAAACTGGCACGTCCTTTACCGGAAAGGGTTAATGTATCGTTACCAAACTTAAAGGTACCAGTATAAAATGGAGTCAGCTGAACAGACTTAACTGTAACATTAACATCAAGCGAACAGGATAACACTGATGAACTTCCAAAGATAACTCCCTCTGTTGGCAATGGAAGGGCGCCACCGCTCCAGTTGGAAGCTGTCGACCAGAGATAATCGGGCCCGGTTGCTACCCATTCCTTTCCTGCAAAATTCCAGTTTACATTTCCACCTTCATCAGTTGAAACAAGACCTGTACCTTCACTTAATGCAGCTATACAGTTTTTAACACGTGAATAAGAAGCTGTAAGGTTTCCAGCAACTGAAAGCGTACAGTTATCAGATGGATTAAGATTAAGAAGATTACCATTTTTGCCACCTAGTAATGCATCACCATTAACTGTAACTTTTCTATTGCCGAGATTTTCAAATGATAAAGAATCTCCCGTTACATTAAAATTTCCTGCAAGCGTAATATTCTTCCCATTAAGATCCAATATACCACGTTCAAATGTCATAGCTATAGCACTGAGTTCATTGTCAATCAGTCTTAATTTACCGGAATCCGGGTGTAAAATCAATGGCAAAGTGCTTCCATTCTTTGCTTTAAGATTTTGTGTTACCCCTTTAGCTCCTATCAGTTTTAACACACCACTTCCTGGTGTTAATGCGGATAACTGTTCAAAATTAATCGTATCAGCAGCCATAACAAGTGTTGCACTACCAAAGTCAAGATGTCCATTTCCGGTAAATTGCTTGATAGAATCTGTAAGAGCGGATCCAAGATTAAATCTACCTGAAGTCAAAACCAGTGTATCTGCTAATAAAGGATTTGATGTAACTGTTGAGCCCCCTGTCCCATTTTGATAAATTTTGGCAAATCTTATTCCATTCTTTGGTTTTAATGTCTGTGCAGAAGCACCACTCATCTCAATAGATGCCGAGGAGGAACTCAATGAGGTAAGCGATGAAAAATCTGCATTTGTTCCTGTAATTTTCAATCTGGAGCTTCCAAGAGTTAAAGAACCTGCCCCCTGAAAACCGCGAACAAGATGTGAGGTCCCTGCGCTTAAATTAAAATCACCGCTTGTAACAACGAGTAGCGAACACTTAAGATTACCATTTACAACTGTGCCGCCTGTTCCATTTTGTTCAAGTAATGGCAAAGTATCATCGGCAGGCAGTGAAAGAGATTGTGGTGCTGAACCTATAAATTTCAGCGAACCGCTACCTGGAATTATAGACGACAGGAGAGAAATATTTGCATCATTTTTAACAGAAATAGACGATGTGCCGAAATTTATTGTTCCCCCAGTTCCGGCAAGAGAATTTACTGTATGACTGAGTCCAGTACCTAAATTCAGCTGTCCTGATAAATCAATAGCATCAGTGTTTATAGAAGCTACCAATTGAACAGCTCCCTGTTTTACAACAAGCGCCTCAGCATTCATTGAAATAATGCTAACTGTTAAAGTGCCTGTCCCTTTTTTAACAACTGAAGGAAGCGTATCAAGTGATCTGGAAATTAACGATTGTGTAGATGTTGACGAAAGAGCTATTGCACCATTTGCAGCAATTCCTGCAATATCTCCACCGCTCCTGAAATCAGCGTTTCCGATCACCGTAAGTGTTTCTGCCGTAAAGGTTAGAGTACCGGTATATCCGGATGACATATTCAAAACACCAACAGTATCTGCAATATTAACTACACATGATTTACTTGTAACGTTGTTAAAAGCAACTGAATCAAAAGAGGTGGGCAGAGAATTTCCATTCCAGTTTTCACTATTAGACCAATTATTATCTGCTCCGCCTCCATCCCAAACCTTGGCTCCAAAGCGCCATCTGAGATTTCCACCACTATTTGTACTATTGGCAGCAACACCCTCAGAAAGTGTCGCATTACTGTTTTTAATATTTGCGTAATCAGCACTGAGTGCTCCCGTTGCAGCTATTGTCCAAGGTGCAGAAGGGTTTATATTTATAAGATTACCATTCTGACCGTTCAAGATAATACTTCCACCAGAGGTGATTGTCCTTCCTGCCAGATTAGTAAATGTATTACTATTGCCATTTGTAATGCTCAAATTGCCTATAGTGGTGAGATTATAGCCATTAAAATCAAAATATCCATCTATCATTGTATACGATATTGACTGTAAGGCAGCATCTTTCAATTTCAGCATACCGCCGAATGGATGTTGTATAGCAGGAAGTGTTTGAGCAGCTTTAGGGATAACAATCTGAGTGTCCCCTGTATCAGCCAGAAATCTTAATATTCCTAAAGAGGGTGTTACAGTTCCTAGTGTTGAGAAGTTAAGTGTATCTCCAATTGTTTCAAGTATTGATGTTCCAAAGTGCAAAGTGCCTGTTCCATTGCCTGAAATTGCTGAAACATTGTGAGTAAGTGCATTACCCAGATTAAAGGCTCCTTGCAATATCGACAATGTATCGACATGCGCTAAACCATTTGTCTGAACAGTTGTCCCTCCTAAACCGTTCTGGATAATTTTTCTAATAGTGGATCCGCTCTTATATTTAAGAACCTGGCCCGCTGTTCCTGCCATCTCTAATACTGCACTATCAGAACTTACCTTACCTAGTACACTGAAATCTGCAGATGTTCCCGTTGATTTCAATGTCGAATTTCTGCAAATAAGAGTACAAGCTGCAGCACCACTTATGTTATTTACAGTATGCTGAAATCCTTTATTTAAATCAAATGTACCACTACTGAGTGTCAAATTACCTGATAACAATGAACTACTGTCGATTATCGTTCCTCCAATTCCATCCTGTATCAATGCAGGCATCATGATACCATTTTTTGGTTTAAAACTTTGCTTTGCTGTTCCGATAAATCTGAGAGTACCATTTGGTGCTGTAACTGAATTGAAATTTCTGAAGTCACAATTTAAACCATTTGAACGAAGGGTTGAAGTGTTAAAATTCAATTTACCATTGCCAGAAATATTTCCTACAGTATGAGTTAATCCAGTCCCAAGATTTATAGAATCATTGATAGCGAAGCTATCAGAAGTAAGTCCGGTATTTAGAGTTATAGTTCCCTGATTGTGATTAAAATGTAAAACTGAAAGAGGATTTGTTAGTACATTTAATGCTGAAGCACCACGTTTTACAAAAGAAGGGAAAGCGGTTCCAGCTTTTGGAATTATTCGTTGAGTAATAGCATTTGATCCGGAAAAAACTAATTTTCCTGTTCCGGCGTTGATATTTCCACCAGATCTGAAATCACCACTTCCTTCCAATATTGTTAATGAAGACGAACCAAACGAATACGCTCCGGTATAAGGAGCGGTGAATGTTATAGACTTTACAGTATCACTAATGTCAAGATTACATGCTTTTATAGAAGTTGTATTAAATAAAACAGAGTCAAATGGTAGCGGAAGAACATCACCATTCCAATTTGCAGCAGTGCTCCAGTTATTATTAGCTCCTCCTCCATCCCATACTACTGCAGGGAAGGACCACCGGTAGTTGCCTCCACCGTTTCTGCTGTTTGCAGAAACACCTGCTGCAACTTTGGCACTGCAGTTTGCTATTACGGCATAGCTTGCTGTCAGGGCACCAGTTGATGCAATAGACCATTTTGAAGCGGGTGCAAGGTTAAGTAAACTACCATTTTGCCCAGCAAGTGAAGTTGTACCTGACACTGTGATGTTTACACCTGAAAGACCACCAACAGCATTAACGTTGCCATTTGTCAGGGCAAAGTTTCCAGCAACACGAGCATTTCTGCCGTTAAAATCGATTCTACCTGCGTTCTGATTAAATGATGCAGCACGTAAATCATTTGTGTTAAGTCTTAATGATGCTGCTCCAGAATGAATAATTGTCGGCAAAGTGTCTGTAGGATGCGGAATCAGGTTTTGAGTTCCTGAACCTGCGGCAAATACAAGACTACCAGTACCTCTCTCGATTCGATTTATACTGCCAAACTGAATATCACTTCCCATTAATCGCAAAGTGCTATTGTTAAATATAATTTTTCCATTTCCGCTAAAATCAACAGCAGTATGAATAAATCCGCTATCAAGATTCAAGAAACCTTTCTGAATATTGATACTTGCTGCAGTCAATGCATTTTTCGAAAGACGAACACCTCCGGTGTCACTTATAAGAAGATTAGGCAAACCCTGTCCGGATGGCGGGAAGAGTGTCTGCAAAGCAGTTCCTGCCATATCAAGTACAGCACCAGCACCAGTAGTAAATGTACCGCCTGTTCTGAAGTCTGCATTTGACTTTACTTTAAGCGTCTGTTCATCAAAATGAAAATTACCTGTGTAACCAGGCAGGAATATTATCCTCTTCACATTTGCATTAATATCCAATGCGCACTCTTTAGCAGAAGCACTGCTGAATAGTACAATATCAGTATCATTTGGCATAGCGTTGGTTGACCAGTTATCCGGCGTACTCCATAAACTGTCAAACCCTTCACCATCCCAAACTACACCATTTTCAAAAAACCAATTTACGTTGTTGCTGTCGGCAGGAGTGCTGTTAACACCCATACCGGTTGCATCATCTGCAATGCTGTTGCCTACATATGACAGAGTTGCAGTTAGAGACCCCTTAACATTTATATGCCAAAGTGAGGGTGGTGCCAATCCCAAAAGATTGCCCGCAGTTCCACCAAGTGTTGCGTTTCCCTGCACAAAGATTGTTCTGCCTCCCAGATTCTGGAAAGAAAGGGGGTGGCCGTTTGTGATGGTCATATCACCACTTGTTAAGGTTAAATTCCACCCGTTAAAATCCAATGTGTTCAAACCGCTTTGTACAAATGATAAGGCTCTCATATTTGAACCGACAATTTTTAATAAAGCCAATCCGTTGTGATTTATACCTGGAAGTGTCTGACCATTTTTGGGATAAATGATTTGGGTATCAGCAGCAGCTGCAAAATATACTACTCCGGAATTGGGAATAATTGAATCTATCAAACTGACATTGAATGTCTTACCATACATATTTACAGAAGCTCCTCCAAAATTCAACGAACCGCCTGTCGAAGTAATTGAATTGTAAATATTATGTGTAAGACCGCTTCCGAAGTTAAGTGTACCGGAACGCATTTCGATATCATTTACAGTAAGCGACTGAGTTGTAATCGTAGTTATATTTGTTGCTTCAACGACTATTTTGGGAAATATTGCCCCACCTGCCCTTGGAACAAAGGTCTGTGGTGCGTTACCTGTAAACCTAAGTGTTCCACTTCCTGGAATAACGGCACCGGCATTTGCAAAATCACAGTTGCCTGATACAGAAAGAGTATAAGTGTTGAATGAAAATGTACCGACATAACCAGAACGGAAAATAATATGCCCAATAATAATATTTTGATCAAGTACACAGTTTTTGGTCGAAGTAATATTAAATAGTGCAATTTCAGATGGTAACGGTATTTGATCTCCACTCCAATTGACAGGATTTGACCAATTGTTGTCAAGCCCCTCTCCATCCCACACTCTTGATTCAGCAAAACTCCAGTTGAAATTGCCTCCCGAATCGGTGCTATTAATAGCAATTCCTGTTGAAATAGAGGAAGTGCAATTACTTATAACGGAGAACTCCGCTGTAATTGAACCTGTTACTGCCAGATACCAAGGAGTTATTGATTTAAGATTGAGAATGTTACTGCCGCTTCCGCTTAAAGTTGCATTGCCCTGTACCGTTATTGTTCTGCCTCCAAGATTTGTAACACTCGAATTGTCACCATTCTGTATTGTAAAGTAACCGGAATTTATAACTGAGGGATTTATACCATTAAAATCCAGAATACCGGCTGTTTGAAGAAATCTGTTCATGTTAAAATCTGAACCGGAAAATTTTAACGTACCATTTCCCGAATGGAAAAATCCTGGATTCACAGTATTTGTTCTTGGTATAACGGTCTGAACACCAGCGGTTGCCGTAAACTCAATATTTCCAGTCCCTGGTATTAATTGTGAGAATTGTGTTAGGTCAAGATGTTTTGCTGATGTCATTATAGTTGACGAAGCAAGATAGATTACTCCAGTACCAAATAATGTATCAATAATATGCTGCCGGTTGTTAAAATTAAACCGGCTGCCATACACATTTAATCCTTTAGCGTTTAGGCTAAGATTGTTCACAAGGGTTACCGCTCCAGCACCGCTCTGAATAAGCATAGGATAATACTGGCCAGTTTTGGTATAAAACAACTGACCAGCTGTTCCGTTAAACTCAAGCGTTCCGCTTGCAGCATTTACGTTCGGATTTCTAAAATCAACAGTACCTGCTACTTGTAAAGTAGAAGAACCGAAATTGATTGTACCTGCTGTATTGCCTATTATACTTGTTACTGAATGAGTTAGAGCACTTCCAAGGTAAAGTGTTCCGGAAACAACAGTTAGCGCATTTGCTCGTAAAGAAGCCTGCAAAAGAACAGCACCTGTTCCTGCATTTCTTATTACAACAGAGGGTAGAGTTGCGACAGACGCCGGCCTGAAATTCTGCGTTACATTGTTACCAATAAATTGCAGCGTGCCGCTTCCAGGCGTAAGATTCGTCAATGAACTGAAATCGGCATTTAAACCATTTACGCTGACAAGTGCACTACCGAAGTCAATGCTGCCATACCCAGATATTGCTTCGAATGTATCTTTTAAAGAGGAGCCCATATGGAATAACCCATCGTAAACATCCAGTTGACCTGCTCGCAAAGGGTTAACTGCAATTCTAGTTTGACCGGTTCCGTACTGTTCTATTGAAGGCAAAGGAGTGTTGCCTATACGTGGAATAAGTATTCTGGTTCCACCTCCAATAAATCTTAGTTTTGAACCGACATCAGAGAGTATCGGCCCTGCGGATCTGAAGTCGGCATTCGCAGAAAGAGTCAAACTCTTCTCCTGAAAGTTAAAAACACCTGTATAGCCTGCAGTAAAAACCACGCTTGCAACGGTATCGGAAACATCCAATGTGCATGATGCAGCTGATGTATTATCAAAAATCAGCGTATCGGTAACTCCTGGAGTTGTACTGTCATCCCAGTTCAATGCATCACTCCAAAGGTTGCTGCCGGAAGCACCAGTCCACTTTTTGCCCGAAAGAAAACTCCAATTATCATTTCCAGTACTATCAACTGAATTCATAGCAATGCCGGGCGTTACTGAGGCACTGCAATTCTTAAATACTGCAAAATTAGCAGAAAGTGCACCACTTACAGCAAGATTCCATTTAGACGGGCTGAGCACAGTTAACAATTTTAAAGCGGTACCGTTTAATGCGCAATTTCCTTCAACTGTTATCGTCCTTCCTGAGAGATTTTTCAGTGAAGAATCAGTGCCGTTACTCAAAGTAAATGAGCCATTACTGCTTACAGTTAAATTGCAGCCGTTCATATCGAGAGTACCGCCCGACTGTGTATAGCCTATTGTGTTTATAGTTGTCCCGCCAAGCCTTACAATGGAACCTCCTGTAGAAACCAATGCTGGGTGAAGCGCTCCATCCTTTGGAATTATGGTCTGAACTCTTCCGTTTGGCAGAAAATTAATAATACCTGGGCCGGAAACTATACTGGACATACTGCTAAAATCAGCTGTATCGCCGGTTATTGAAAGCATTGTATTCGCACGGAAGATTAGATTTCCGGAACCGCTGACTGAACTTACAGTATCACGGAAAACTCCCAAATCAAGTGTACCTGCTAACAAACGGAGATCGCCTGCATTAAATGCGTAACTGCCGACTACAAGTGTCCGCAAAGGGATATTAACTACAAGAGAAGGAAACTTTGCTCCCCGATAGGGCCGGAATGTAGTATTGCCAAGCAGATAGACAAATTCAAGGGAACTACCGGAATCTGCATATGGCTTGATTCCTCTGAAATCAGCATTATTACCGGTAACAAGGCAGCGTGATGAACCAAAGCTGATACTTCCGGTATTCGGCGCCACATATGTTATCCTGAAAATATTATGTACCAGTGCATCACCAAGATGCAGCATTCCTGTTTTTACATAAAGATAATTAGTTATTGTTAAACCATTTCCTACAAGTTTTACTGTATCGGTTGACTGAATCTGTATGATATTCATTCTGCCGGAAACATGAGGTTTAAAAGTTAAGGGAGCGCTGTTTTCAAAGTAAACAGTTGATGTTCCAGGATTAAGAGAGTCCATAGCACCTAAATCAACTAGCGTTCCATTGAAGACAACTATAGCAGAACCCATTTCAAGTGTTCCATTACCTTTTAAGGTTCCAAGAGTATCAGTGAGGCCTGTGCTTAGATTAAACACACCATTATCAACAGTAAGTGTTTCTGCCCTAAAACCCCGTTGATACACACGTGTTTGTCCGACACCATTCTGAATGACACTTTTGAAGGCTATTGAAGCGGATGGAAAGAACGACTGGAATCCGGTACCATTAAAGCGAACGGTGGCCTTGCCTGCGAAAACACCTCCGCTTCTGAAATCAGCATCTGATGTTATTGTCAGCATTTTGTCAGACCAGTGGAAATTTCCTGTGTATGAGGAATCAAATAGAAGGCTTTTCACATCTGCATCAACGTCAAGTGAACATGGCAATGCGCTTGAAATAAAACGGACAACTTCGCCCGTTACCGGCAAGGTATTTCCACTCCAGTTTAGAGGATTGCTCCACAATGAGTCACCTGCTTCCCCATCCCATGTTCGTACATTAAATACCCATCTCGTATTTCCACCGCTGTCAATACTGTTTAGAGCAGTTCCCTCTGATGAATCTGCAATACTGTTGCCTATTTTTGCATATTGAGCAGTCAGAACGCCATTAACAGAAAGATACCACGGTGACGATGCTGTAAGGTTTATGTAAGAGGAGGAGTCTTTACCGTTAAAAGTAACAGGACCGCCTACACTAATTCGCCTTCCTCCAAGGTTTATGAAAGGTGGTGTTGCCTCAGTTGTATCTGTTATATCTACATACCCTCCGGCAGGAATAATCAGATCCATACCATTTAAATCTGTCGATCCTGAACCTGCTGTTTGAACAAATCCCATTGAATTTAGATTATTAGAACTAATAATAAGATTCTTAATGCCAGTATGTGAGACAACTGGATGCAGACTGTCTTTTTTCGGTGTAAAAAGTTGATCAGTAGAGTCTGATACAAAAGCAAGTTTGCCGTTATTTGGAATAATTCTAGATAGAGGTGAAAGGTCCAACACCTGCCCATGAAATTTCAGCGTAGCTGAACCAAATTGCAATTCACCAGGTCCAGACAAATCAACAAGCACGTTGTGAATTTTATTAGCTGTACCAGCTAAATGAAGTCTGCCATAATTTACCGAAAGCCGTTTGCATGTTATTGAGCTGTCAAAGAAAAGTGTTCCTGTCCCATTTCTTATGATACTGTTAAATATCAATGAACTGCCAGCTCTGAATCTTGTATTATTGCCGCCTGCAAGAACCAGTGTTCCAGTTCCAGGCTCTACGTTAGATAAAGCTTCCATATACGTATTCCCGCGTGATGTCAAAATGGAACTACCAAAATCAAGTGAAGCGGCAGCAGCACTTGTTACGGCAGCGACGGTATGGTTGAGAACATTTCCTAGCTTTAGATTACCGGATGTAAGCACTAGATTATTTGAAAGCCAAAGATCATTTTGAAGCATTACCACTGTGTCGTTGACGCCATTTATTGTAAGCTTGTACATCCAGCCGCCTGCCCGCGGATAAAAGTATTGCCGTATTCCAGCACCGGAAAACTGCAATGTACCCGTTCCCTGGATCACTGCAATATCCCTGAAATCAGCCGTATCGCCTGTAACTGTGAGTGTTCCGTTATTAAAAGCAATATTTCCACCAGTACCACGTATCTTCTTGAAAGAGACATTCAATGCAGATGTACCGAGATCAAAACTGCCGGAAATCATTTGCAAATCTCCTTCACTTTTGAAAGAGTACTTTTGCACCAAAGTGCTACCGAGTCCATTTTGTCTAATTGACGGAAAGGTGTCGCCGCTATCCGGATAGAAAAACTGTTGAACATCACCAGCAAATTCAAGCAGTCCACCATTTGCATGCACTGTGCTATCTCCACGAAAATCAGCAAGTGTTTTAATAGTTAATCGGTTACCATTAAAATCAAAAGTGCGTCGATAGTCCGGCATAGCAATATAACCGCCAATCGTAACTGATGTATCGAGCACACAATGCTGCTGATAATCACCGTCAAATATTACGGTGTCATTTTCTGCCGGCAGTACAGAATCAGACCAGTTAGCAGGATTTTTCCAGCTAAAATCGCCCGATGA
>JAEUSG010000433.1 GCA_016788315.1 Fibrobacterota bacterium
TAAGAGCCCTTTGGCCGGATCTGTATAGAGCAGATAGCTGTCATTATGAAGTTTTGCTTCACATTCTGTGCAGTTAAAGACATTTAGAGTTCCGTTTAGAATCGACTCTTTGTATTCAGGTTCTTCAGCTGCATCAGCAACCCGCACTGCATCAAAAGTCTGTTCACTCTCACATTTAGGACAGCGTATTGTAAACTGCTCTTTAACAGATGGCATTTCGATTATTCTCCAAAATTCTGGTGTTATTGTACTTTAGAAGCGGTATCTTCATCGGGATGGATTGAAAGAACATAATCGAGACCGGTTACCTGGAAAAGCTCCAAAATTCTTTCGTTACAGCCGAACAGCCGAAGAAATCCGCCTTTCTGAGCGAATCTCTTTGTTATGTTTGCAAACATAGATGCACCGGAACTGTCGATAAAATCCATATAGGTGCAATTAATAATAACCCTGACATCCTGCTGATTTTCCATCTCCTGAAATGTAAATTTTATCGGTAGAAGTTTCTCGACTGTCAGACTTCCATAAATTCCGCAAAGCAGGTAGTCTGCCTTTCGCACTCTCTCAAATCTGGTTTCACTCTTTTTAACAATTCCCGCTTTGATCTGATCTTTGAGTTCTTCTTTGATAATATGGCGAAGGAAATCAACATCAGGTATCATACCAACTTTATCGAGCAGAAGTTTGAGATGCCGTCTTATTTCAACGTTCTTATCATCTGCAACGATACGCAGAAGAGGGAAAGAATCCCTGGCCGACCTTCCTATTTCCCCTATTGTCCATATTGCAGAAAGACGGAAAGCAATCTTATCTACCTGACCAAGCATACCTTCAATTATCTGAAGATATGATAGATCTCCGTAAACAACCATCGCTTTAGCTGTATTCGCACGGATTCTGGGGACAGGATCAGTCTTATACCGCTGTATTACCCTCAAAAAAAGCTTGTTATTTATAGCTTCAAGTGCTTCAAGCGCGTTAGCCCTTACCCGTGGATCATTGTCGTCAAGAAACTTTGCAATTGTATCAGGCGCACGTTGCCCAACAACAGGACCTATATGTTTAACTAATGTTGCTCTGATTCTGCTGTCTGGTGTTTTGCCGTGCCGTTTCATAACATCCTGCGCTCTATCAACAGAGATAAAGTGGCGTAGGGTAATAAGAGCATCTATTACAACAACATTATCCAGCTCTTCAAGCCTGTCAATTAGGAACCTGGAGAAATCAGGTGCGAATTTCTTTAATACTGCGACTGCAGCAAAAAAAGATTCTCTGCTGATATTCCTGGGTTTGTCTAATAGTGCCGTTTTAGAAATAAGCACCGCAGTAGAAATAGCGAGCTGTGAAGTATCAGGATCCCCGGCAGAAATGATTCTTGTTATTGCAGGTACAGCATCAACATCCATGGACTTAGCGCATAGCTGAAGGCCTAGGAATTGCCGGTCTTTCTCCGGAGCATTAAGAAGTGCATTAAGTCTTTGATCCATTGGGATATATGAAATTAGTGGAGATCAGGTGCCGGAGTCAAGAGATATGAGCAGAGGTGAATTTTTTATCCAGAACGTATTTGCCCTTAGCCAGTAGACTGCGGACAAAAAGACCATTTAACTGATAGCAAAATGATGGATCCATGTAACAGTTTATTGCACACCCATCACATGCGCCATAGGTACCTGCAAGTTTCCGTTCTGCCTTAACAAGCTTACTGTTCCATACCTCTGTAAGGTTCCCATTAATCGGCACTTTGGATTGCTGAGCATGAAAACAGGGTAGCAGCAGGTTATTATCCGGAGATACTACGATAACACCCTTGCCTGTTTTACAAACTGGGTTATCGACACGGTTGCCTCCTGATTTCCGGAGAGAGAGGAATGCTGTATTTACATAAACCCCTCTGCGCCAACGCCATTTATGCAGAATTTCATCCAGTTCAATGTAATTATCATTACCGAAATAACTGAAAGCGGGATCAAGAATCAGAATTGCATTGTGCTTTCGTGCAACTTGATACACATGCTCTATCTCATCACGATTCTTCTCAGTAAGAGTGAAAATGATATCAAATTTTATTCCATTCTTAACAGCCTCGCCCAGTCCTTCAACAGCAGCCCCATAACAGTCTACTCCGCGAATATCATTGTGAATATTTTCGCTGCCGTCGAGAGAGATTCTCGGAAGGTCAATCAGACCTGCTATATCGGAAGCCCTCTTCTTCAAAAGAACTCCATTTGTTGTTACGCTTGTAATCAGTTTATTCTTTTTAGCCTCTCTTAAAGCTTCCGGTAGATCATTAAAAAGCAGCGGCTCACCGCCGGTAAAATCGACAAACCGCACTCCAAGCCTCTTAGCATGAGCCAGATTGCTTTTTATCTCTTCTATTTTTGCTGTACTACCTTTCTGCATCGGTATATTACAGAAAGAGCAGCGGCAATTACAGGCCGTTGTAACATAGTAATGAAGGAGCAGAGGTTTATGGAAAAGGGTCATGGTGCGAATATATTATATTTAACCATGCGAATTTCTCATCTTTTTATCTCAACTCTGCTTTTCTGCACACTTCTCTTTGCGGCCAAACCCGCTAAACAGACGAAGGCACCTGAAAGCGGTAAAGTTACTGTTAAGGGTACAATCTTTCCTGAGGAGACCGACAAGGATGGAAATCCTGTGTCGCTCTATCTGTCAATAGTGGATAAGAGCCTGCCTGAAGGTGGAACAGACTATCTTATACAGAGTGATGCAAATCTTAAAGAATTTCTGAAACTGCTTTATCAAACGGTCGAAGCGGCCGGTACCTATACTACCAACACCAGCGGTAGAAAAGTTCTTAAAATTGATAAATTCAAGCTGATCGAAAACAAACCGGAAGACATCGAAGAAGAGTTCTAAAATGAGTGAAAAAGAGATTGTGATAAAGGGTGCGCGGGAACACAACCTGCGCAACATAAACGTCCGTATACCACGTGATACACTTACCGTTATAACAGGTCTGTCAGGTTCTGGAAAATCATCCCTGGCGTTCGACACATTGTACGCCGAAGGACAGCGCCGTTTTGTTGAATCACTCTCCTCCTACGCGAGACAGTTCCTGGGGCTAATGGAAAAACCGGATGTAGATTCCATTGACGGTCTATCTCCTGCCATCTCGATTGAACAGAAAACAACCCATAAAAACCCCCGTTCAACAGTTGGAACTGTAACAGAAATTTATGATTACTTTAGACTTCTGTTCGCACGCATAGGTAAACCCCACTGCTACAAGTGCGGAAAACTGATGCAGAAACAGACCATTCAGGAGATAGTTGACATCGTGCTCTCAAAGCCTGAAGGCTCAAAAATACAGGTGCTCTCTCCAGTAGTACGCGGCCGTAAAGGTGAATACAGGGAGCTTCTTATTAAAATCGCGAAAGATGGTTTTGTCCGTGCCAGGGTCGATGGAACGATTAAGGAACTGACAGAAAATGTTCCGATGGATAAAAACAAGAAACACTCCATTGACATTATCGTTGACCGTCTGATTGTCGGATCAAATATCAAGAAGAGACTAACCGATTCTGTTCAAACAGCACTGAAATATGGCAACGGGTTGGTAACTATTGACTATATGGGTGGTAAAGAAGAGCTTTATTCAGAGCTTATGAGCTGTCCTGATTGCGATATCAGTTATAGTGAAATATCTCCCCGTCTATTTTCATTTAATACACCAAATGGTGCCTGTCCTGACTGTGATGGTCTTGGCCACAGAATGGAAATTGATCCTGAACTCGTTGTTCCGGATCCTACAAAGACAATCGAAGATGGGGCAATTAGAGCGTGGGGCATGCCATCAGGTTCATACTACGGACAGATGTTTATTGCTGTAGCAAAATTGATGAAAACCACTCTAGACACTCCATGGAACAAACTCACCAAAAAGCAGCAGGATGCATTCCTTTACGGCACAAATGAGAGAATTAAGGTCCGCTGGCAGAGTGAACATGGTCATGCCGAGAGCAATAAACCATTCGAAGGGGTTATACCGAACCTTCAGCGGCGCTACACACAAAGCCAGTCAACTGCAATACGCGACTGGATAGATGGCTTCATGAGCAATAAGCCATGTCACACATGTAATGGCGCACGTCTAAAACCGGAAGCGCTGGCATTTAAGATAAACGAAAAAAATATTGCTGAAATTACAGCTCTTAACATTCGTAAATGTCTGGATTTCATAAACTCTCTAAAACTCAGCGATACAGATACTAAAATTTCTCATCAGATATTGAAAGAGATCAGAGAGAGGCTCTCTTTCCTTGTAAATGTCGGCGTCGATTATCTGAACCTCTCCCGCGCTTCCGGCACCCTTTCCGGCGGTGAATCACAGAGAATCCGGCTCGCAACACAAATAGGTTCACAGCTTGTAGGAGTTCTCTATATCCTTGACGAACCTAGTATCGGTCTTCATCAGCGTGATAACCAAAAGCTGATAGACTCTCTTATACGACTTAGAAATCTCGGTAATACAATAATTGTCGTAGAACATGACAAAGAGACAATAGAGACTGCCGACCACATTATTGATGTCGGCCCGGGAGCGGGACGCAACGGCGGTCTCATTGTTGCCGAAGGTGATCTCAAAAAGATTATCGCAAACAAAGACTCAATTACCGGACAGTACCTTTCCGGAAAGAAAAAGATTGTAATTCCTTCCGAAAGACGGCCCGGCAACGGCTATTCACTAAAACTCATAGGAGCCAAAGGCAACAACCTGAAGAATATTGATGCTGAATTTCCTCTTGGTACTCTTACCTGTATTACCGGTGTTTCCGGCTCAGGAAAAAGCACCCTGATTAATCACACACTCTCACGCATACTTGCAAAACATTTTTACGGCGCCAAAGAACTCCCAATGGACTACAGTTCAATAAATGGACTGAAGCATCTTGACAAAGTAATCGTCATAGATCAGGCGCCTATCGGCCGAACTCCCCGCTCGAATCCGGCTACTTACTCCAAGCTGTTTGACCATGTCCGCCAACTTTTTGCAGAACTGCCTGAATCCAAAATCAGAAACTACCAGCCGGGCCGCTATAGTTTCAACGTAAAAGGTGGCCGCTGCGAAGCTTGTGAAGGTGACGGTATTCTGCGGATTGAAATGCACTTCCTACCGGATGTATACGTAACCTGCGACACATGCAAAGGCCGACGATACAACAGAGAGACACTCGAAGTTTTATTCAAGGGGAAATCGATTGCTGACGTTCTTGAAATGACGGTAGTTGAAGCGCTGGAATTCTTTTCAGGTTTTCCGCCAATAAAGTCAAAGCTGGAAACACTTAATGAGGTCGGTCTCGGCTATATACATTTAGGACAGCAGGCCACGACCCTCTCCGGCGGTGAAGCTCAGCGAATTAAACTGGCTACAGAACTGTCAAAACGAGCAACCGGCAGAACACTTTATATTCTTGATGAACCTACAACCGGTCTGCACTTTGAAGATGTTAATATGCTTCTCACAGTACTCCAGAGCCTCGTTGATCGGGGAAATACGGTGATTGTGATTGAGCATAACCTCGATGTAATCAAGTGCGCAGACCATATAATTGATCTCGGTCCCGAAGGGGGCGATGGTGGTGGAATTATTGTTGCGAAAGGTACACCTGAAGAGGTTGCTAAGGTTGCAGCATCACACACAGGTCGTTTCCTGAAAGCGGAACTTAGCGGGAAGTGACAGATTGCGGTGGCTTCGACCCACGACGCTTCCAACCCATCTCTACGCTCAGCCACCGTAGAGATATTTCTCCTGTCTCCCGTGGGCTGAGCCCATTCAAGACAGGAATACTGGTCGAAGCCCACGTTTCCCAGATAAATGATTTCATGCATTAAACCACCATACATATCCGTCTAACTATATTAGAGTCGAAAATGGAACAGGAAATCCAAAACCTTATTAATACCGCCCATAAGGTCATCCGGGGATTTGTTAGAAATCCGGAAGAGGCTATGGATTTAACTCAACAGGTTTTACTGAAAGTTTTGGAAAAAAGAGCTACTTTTGAAGGGAAAAGCAGTCTTAATACCTGGGTTTACCGGCTTGCAGCAAACCTGGCAATAGATAGCTTCAGAAAACCTGTCCTAAAACTCTTTAAACTGGATTGGTACGAGCAGGTTGACGACGATGAAGACATCAGATTGGATGTGCGGGAAGCTCTTATAAGACTGGATGATGACAAGCGCGAAATTATGACGCTCTACTTTTTTGCCGGTCTTAAAATAAGCGAGATATCTGAAAAACTGGGTATTCCTATGGGAACGGCAAATGCCCGTTTTGAACGCGCAAAAGAGGCATTACGGGCAATTCTGAAAGAGATGGGTTATGAGTATGAATGAAAAAAAACTGAATGACAAAACTATACAGGCTCTTTTTCAAACACCAGATTTATCTGCTGATAATTTAGCAACACTAATGATAAAGAGAAAGCCTCCTGTTTACAAGTTATTACTAAAAGTCGCAGCGGTAATTGTAATAACTCTTGCAGCGTTTTTAGCTGTTAAACGCACAACCAACTACCCAAGTTCTACATTTAATGGCTGCAAACCGGATACATTCTTTGTAATGATGATAAAAAAATCTGTAAAAGATTTTAACAATTACAGAATAATGAACCCTAATGCAGAAATAGTGCTTTGCAACGCGAAACTAGAGAATCTGAATCTGGAAAATATCAATCTTAAGGGTCTCATTTTAGATAATGCAGATTTTCGCGGTTCGAATCTCACAAATGCCAATTTTGAAAACGCAAAAGCTGATGGCATAATACTCGAAAAATCTGTGATGCTGGGTGCAAGCCTCAAAAAAGCTGTTATTACTAACAGCAGACTCAGAGAAAGCAACCTGGGAAAGGCAAACTTAACGTCAATCACGCTGCAGAATTCAGACCTGAATAAGAGCAATTTGAACGAAACCAAACTCGATTCTGCAGTGATTTCAGATGTAGCTTTCAAGGAGTCAATCCT
>JAEUSG010000436.1 GCA_016788315.1 Fibrobacterota bacterium
ATTTTCGCTTCCGGTAATATGCATTATGGAGCCGGACAGCAGTTGTAATGCAGAGCTTCGGGCAAAAGTCCTTGCCGGAAAAGCGTGCTGGGAGGATGACGGTTCTTATATCAACAGCAGCTCCGAATCATTTACTCTTAACGGGATGAGTAAAAAGGAGGGCATCACAGCAATAACGGCTTGGCTTGAGAAAAAAGGTATAGGCAAGGCCACTGTTAATTACAAGATAAGAGATTGGCTTTTCAGCAGACAGCGTTATTGGGGGGAGCCCTTCCCTGTTATCCATTGGGAGAACGGTGAAATCACTCTTGATAACGAGAGTTCACTTCCAGTTGTGCTTCCCGAAGTAGCTGATTTCAGGCCTGGAGCAGACGGAACCAGCCCTCTAAGCAATGCCGGTGACTGGCTGAATGTAGTAGATTCTGCAACCGGCAGAAAAGGACGCAGAGAAACCAATACTATGCCGCAATGGGCAGGCTCCTGCTGGTATTATCTGCGTTATATAAGTCCTTCAGATAACAGCCGTTTTATAAATGAAAAGGCAGAAAAGTACTGGATGCCTGTTGATCTTTACGTAGGTGGTGCAGAACATGCTGTTCTCCACCTGCTTTACAGCCGTTTCTGGCATAAAGTGCTTTTTGATCTGAAACTGGTCTCAACTGATGAGCCATTTCAAAAACTTTTCAATCAGGGAATGATTCTTGCCTTCGCGTATGAGGATTCAGTCGGTAGCAAAGTTCCTTCCGATGAAGTTGAAGAACGCGATGGCCGTTATTTCCGAAAGGGAAGCGACGCTGAGCTCAAGCAGATTGTTGCTAAAATGAGCAAGTCTCTTAAAAATGTAGTTAATCCTGATGATGTCGTAGCTGAATTCGGTGCAGATACTTTGCGTCTTTACGAAATGTTTATGGGACCACTGGAAGCAACAAAACCGTGGCAGACAAAAGGGCTTGATGGGCAGTTCCGCTTTCTTCAGCGTGTGTGGAGAGCTGTGATTGGCGACGATTCCATGGCTGCCGAGTATACTGATGAAGTTCCGTCAAAAGAGCTGCTTCGTTTAGCACATCAGACCATAATAAAAGTTTCTTCAGATATTGAAGCCATTAAGTTTAATACTGCAATCAGTCAGATGATGATTTTCTGTAATGAAATTTTGAAACAGCCTAAACGGTATAAAGTTATAAGTCAGATAATGATTAAAGTGCTTCATCCCTTTGCACCGCATATAGCTGAAGAGATGTGGTCAATTATGGGAGATGGAAATTCACTCACTTTTGTACCGTGGCCGGAAGCAGATCTTTCAATTGCGGTAGAAGATACTATCGAGGTGATTGTTCAGGTTAACGGTAAGTTGAAAGCAAAGTTTGAAGTGGCCAAAGGAAGCTCTGCAGATAAGCTTGAAGCGCTTGCAAAAGGCGATGAATCGGTTGCAGCGGCACTTGCCGGCAAAACAGTGGTGAAAACCATTGCCGTACCGGACAAGCTCGTTAACTTTGTTGTTCGTTGAATACTACTTTACCAGAGTCGCAAGTACAGCTTTCTGAACGTGTAGTCTGTTCTCCGCTTCGTCTATCGCTATTGATGCAGCTCCGTCTATAACCTCTGCGCTAACCTCTTCGCCGCGGTGCGCTGGAAGGCAATGGGAAAATTTGGCACCTCTACCTGCAAGAGCCATGAGTTTGCTGTCAACCTGATATCCCTTAAATGCCTTAAGTCTTTTAGCACTTTCAGCTTCCTGACCCATGCTTGTCCAGACATCTGTGTAAATAAGATCTGCACCCTTAACTCCGGCGAGTTCTTTCGTGTAGGTGAATTTACTTCCGGATACTTTTGCCGCTGCTGTGACATCTGCGAGGTATTGCTTGCTTAGTTCATAGCCTTTAGGGCCTATATGAACTGAATCCATACCTAATTTCGCACAAATGGTGAAAAGTGAGGCTGCAACATTGTTGCCGTCCCCAACATAAGCTACCTTTACACCTTTAAAGCTCTTAAAATGCTCTTTAATAGTTAGAGCAGTGGCAAGAGCCTGGCAAGGATGAGCATCGTCTGTAAGGGCGTTTATTACGGGAATAGAGGCATTTGACGCCAGTGTCTCAATTAGTTTTTGCGAGAATGTTCTGATAACTATGCCATCTACCCATCTTTCAAGGTTTTTTGCAATATCTTCAGCTGTTTCACGTACACCTATTCTGATGTTGCTGGAAGGTAAATAGAGTGCATGTCCTCCAAGCTGCACTATGCCTGTTTCAAACGTTGCATGAGTACGTAGAGAGGGCTTTTCAAAGATCAGTGCTATCGTTTTATCTTTAAGAGGCCGGCGAAATTTTTTAGCCTTAAGTTCACTCTTGATAGCTGCACTTAAGTTTAAAAGTGCTTCAATCTCTTTGCCGGAATAATCATTTAACGAAAGCAGATCTTTTTTCTTCATTTTGAATCCTTATAAAGTGTCTATTTCTGTAAAGTTATTTCAGAGCGTACTCATCTCTGTGTGGATGGTATGCAGCTTTTCTGCAATGCCCTTGGCTGCAGGCAGTTTTCTAGTCAATGTTGATACGATTTTTTCTTTAAAAAAGACAATTTCATCCTGATTACTGCTTTCTTCAGCTTCTTTTAAAAGTTCTGCGTAACCGTTCAGGGTGTTCAGGATGTTGTTGAGATCGTGAACAGTGGTCTGAAAGTCGTTACGCAGTTTTTCGATTGTCTTCATTAGATACGTATCAACTTAGATTTTCAAGTTTTTCTGTATGGAATCGAGTGCTGCAATAACGTTCTCTCTTATACCGAAAGCAGAGAGTCTGAAGTATCCTTCTCCGCTTGCACCAAAGCCGCTGCCCGGTGTGCCGACAACATGCGCTTCGTTGAGCAGTTTGTCAAAGAATTCCCACGACTTCATGCCGTTAGGAGTTTTCATCCAGATGTATGGTGCATTTACTCCGCCGAAAACAGTAATGCCCTTAGCTTCCAGGCCGGCCTTGATAAGTCTGGCATTGCCCATATAGTAATCAATGACCTTATAGCACTCCTCTTGACCCTTCGCAGAAAGGACCGCAACACCACCTTCCTGAACGATGTTTGATGCACCGTTGAACATGGTGTTCTGTCTTCTGGCCCATAATCTGTTCAGCTTGCCTATTTCGCCATCTTCGCAGACAATCTCTTTGGGTACAATTGACCAGCCAAGGCGGACACCCGTAAAGCCTGCCTCTTTCGAGAAGCTGTTAATCTCAATTGCACAGCTCTTTGCGCCCTCCACTTCGTAAATTGAGCGGGGGAGTTCAGGGCTAGATATGTATGCACTGTATGCAGCATCAAAAATTATTATGGCCTTGTTTGCATTTGCGTAATCTACAAACTCCTTAAGCTGTTTCTTTGTAGCCACTGCACCCGTTGGATTATTCGGACTGCAGAGATATATGACATCAACTTTGCTTTTTGGAAGTGAGGGGAAAAAGCCGTTAGCTTCAGTGCAGGGCATATACACAAATTTTTCCTTGTTGCGCCCCGCCATGATATTGCTGTCGACATATACAGGATATGCTGGATCCTGAAATGCTATTACACTGTCAATGTCAAATATTGACTGGATGTTTGCTGAATCTGATTTTGCGCCATCACTGACAAAGATATCAGACAGGTCAAGAGTTATGCCCATAGCCTTATAGCGTTCCAACAGGGCAGTTTTCATTGCAGGCATGCCTGAACTGTCATCCTGATAACCGGTATATGTTTCTATTTTGGCAAGTTTCTGGACGCCAGATGCCAAGCCGGAAATCACTGTTGGAGGAAGCGGTTGTGTTGTATCGCCAATGCCGAGGCGCATAACTTTGGAAGAGGGGTTTGCCGCAATGAACGCACGGGTCCTTTTACCTATTTCCGGGAATAAATAACCTTGTGCAAGCCGATCGTAAGTTGGATTTGTCCGTGCCATGATGTTTCCTTGAATATTGATATGTGTTGCTGGTTACACTTAGAAGAGCCCCTTCATAAGGTCCCAGACGTGGTTGTTAACATTCTCAGCTTCGTTTTTACCGAGGCTGTCGTCCATGTATATGTCCTTTTCTGAATTGGCGGCGATGTTGTTGTCGCCTACAATTGGTGCAGAGGAGAGGACACAGTAAATGCCATAAGAGTTATCTGTAATGGAATTTCTCTGGATAAGAGGACTTGAATAGTCGCAGTAAATGCCGAAGTTGTTTTTTGTTATCTTGTTGTCAATGATTTTTGATGCCTTTGAATAGGAACAGTACAAAGCATAGTTATTCATTGCAAACTGGCAGGATTGAATAAAGGGGGCGGACTTCCATATGAAATTCTTGAAAGCGTGCTTTATCTTGCAGTTCTTTAGAAAGCCGCCGCTCTTTTCGCCGTAGAATATGATCCCCTCCCAGTCTCCTACAGCCGGAGTTTCCTTGTTTGATGTGAACTCAATTTCCTTGCCGGCTTCACCATTTGCCTCGAGGGAACCTCTGACTAGCAATCTGAAATACCCGTCAAAGCGAATTACAGTGCCGGGCTCAATCTTAAGAACAATTGAATCCGGGATGTCTACGTTGCCGGTTATGGTTATCGGGTTGTCTGCAGATGTCCACGATGTGCTCTTTGTAATAGAGCCAGATACAGTCTTTGCGGCATTTACAGACTGCAATAACAGCAATGATAATATTATGGTAAGTGCATTCTTAATCATAATTTTGTCACCTGTATGCTCTGAGCGATGTCAATTTTTGTGAGTAGAGGCTGCTGTGTTACGGGATGTTTCATGCTGATAATCATTCTTCCGAATATTGCCGCCTTTGCATCTGTTACCAGCCCTTCTTGAGTGTTGAATTTGATTTCGCCACGTCCATTTAACCCAAGTTCTTCTGAACCATCCTGCTTAATTGAAAAATCTTCAGTTTCAGGAACATCAAAGCGCATGGAAATGTCTGTTCCAATAAGCTCTTCATTCTTTGAGTCTGCAGGTATAGAGTCCTTAAGTGTAAATCTCTTGTATACGAGCATCTTTCCGTTTATAAGGCCGTTTTCAATAGGGTATTCCTGCTCACGCTCCCATTTACCACCGCGCTTAATTGGTGCCCGCGGAAAAACTGGCAGGGCTTTTAAAAGAAGCGTGAAAATATTGAAGTCTTCAGCCATAAAGCGTGGAAGCTGCTCGTAACCTTCTGCATCAGCTATTTCACCTGATGGCGACATGGTAACGTTGATGCGCATTTTCTGCAGCTCTTTTATTAGTGAGTCTGTGTTTTGTGCAGCAGACTGAGAGTTGCTGTAATTGATCTCTTCGTACCTGAATTCAAGTTTTGCATCGCCGTTCGCAAGCTGTTCAATGACTGAATAAGAGAGTACCATCTCTATTCTCGTGTTGTGAGAAGAGGTTGTATTGTCTGTTGTTGTACGTGAGCTTGCCTGCGAAAGTATGCGATAACGCACTTTTTGCGACGGATCGAACTTGAATTTAAGTTCTACTCCGCTTCCGGTGCAGAAGGCAAGCATCAATGGTAAAATCAGATAAAGTCTTTTAATGGTTTTCATAGGTTTAATATATAATTAGCAGAAGCTCTTTGGGAAGATCAGCTCATTGTTGATCTGAAAGTGGCAATTTCCGCTTCAAGGTCAGCTGAAACCTTTTGACGAAGCCCAAGTCGGTCATCCGGTTTAAAAACAGATATACGGCACTTATTAACATTTGCTTTGCCTATGATATTCTGGAAAATTTCTCCGAAAAGCCACCGTTTCCACTCTCCGCCGCGATAATTCTGCAAAAAGAACTCTCCGTGACTGCTCCATAGATATACCGTTAATGAAGCGATACCGTGATTCCAGTCCGGTTGTTCCCAGTTGGGGACCAGGAAGGCAGACTTGATGGCTGATGCTGCCATGAAATTCTCGCTCTCTTCATTTTCTACCGATAACTGTCCAAAAAATTGCCCCATTTCACTGTATAAATGGAGTGCCTCACTTTTATTGAAACGGATGTGTCCTTTGAATGCAACCGATTCAGCTGCGAACGGCAATGAGTTTAGAAATGAAAAGCCTATTGCAGAAGCTGAACTGTTGCACTTACGTAAAAGCGACATCTCTGTTATGTGTGACCCCCTTATTCGTGTATATATCTGCCATTCACCGTTTTGTTCACTTATCCGTACCGCTTCAATATCCGAAAGGGTGTGCATTAAAAATTCAAAGGGTATCTTGTCCGGTTTCGTTTCGAAAAAGGACCTGAATTTTCTGCCAAGCACCAGTGTATCACGGGTTGATATTTTGCCTGTAGTGCCGGATGCTTTTTTCTGGATTCTGCCATAGGTGCCTATAAGATATTGAACTACTCTTTTTCGCAAGTTTTCTGTTGTTTCGTAGTCCCACTCGCGAAAACCTGCAATCTTTTCAATCTCTTTCTCTGTGATACCCCATTCTGAAGCAGTATTTGTGATTGATTTAATAAGATCAGTTCGTTCCGTATCTGTGGCTGCTTTTGAGGAGAGTGACTTAATGAGATACGCGGTTTCCATAAGTCTCTCTTCTCGCTGCATACCTCGCAGCGCATAGCCCTTGCGAACCTCATCGGCGAAAAGAAAATAGGGGTCGATGCCGCTTTTACCGGCAAGCAGTGCTTCCTTGACGATTTCGCACAGCGGTTTTTTTGCCAATTCAACCGAAAGATTATCGACGTGGCCAAGTTTTAGCAATGATTTAAAAGGGGAGTGCAGTGCTTTGCTCAAATGCCAAAGAGCCGCTCCTGCAAATTCTTCTCCGTCAAGTGTGTGCACGTGGCCTAGATCTATGAAATCAAAGGATCGAAAGGTGCTCTCTGCCTTAAGGTTTTCAATCATCGCCTGGTATGCGGCATCTCCATCGCCAGGTTTTGCAAGCCAGTACCATGGTCGTTTACCGCATATAAAGAGTGCTGTTCTGTAAAATTCATCCTTTAGCAATTTACCAAGAGCGGTTCCGCAAGATTCACCTTTTGCCTCACCGTAATCCTCGTTTCGGAGTTCTTCTGGATCGGTTATGAAAAAATGAACAGGCAGTTCTGCAGTTTTTAGCGCCCATTTTTCAATTGCAGTTAGTTTTGACTGAAGCCATGAAAGGTTTTCATCTGTAATTAGTTTTTTGTCAATTCCTACCCAAAAATCGATGTCACTTTCAGAAGTGAACGAGGCAGACCCGGCTGAACCCATGATGCAAAGGAATTGGATTGGTCTGCTTTGCTTCGCACGCTTCTCGATTTCCGCTTTTGGGAAATGTCTTTTTAGTGATTGAGCGATATCAAGTGGCGGGTCGTAACAGGCGAGACCCGCAGGTATGTTTGACGACCACTCATTGCCAGGCAGATCGGGATGATTCTCGTGAAGGATTAATGGGATGAGTTCGAAAACCTCTTTTTTTCTGCCCTGAAGTTTACTTTTAAGGTGATCAAGTCTGCGAAGATTCTCTTTTTCAATGATATTAAGGCGATTTAAATATGGTGCTGTGTCAACAGTCTCTTTTATGGAGCTGTTTTCCTCTGCACTTTTTCCGCCAAATTTTTTCTTTAACCAGTTTTTCACGATTGTGATCAAATATAGCTATATTTCCACAATGAATTTAAATGAACTTTTCAATATAAACGGCAAATGTGCCCTCGTTACTGGTGGTACCCGTGGTTTAGGCTTAACTGCTGCACTTACTCTCGCAGAGGCTGGAGCTGATGTCGCAATTTGCGGACGCTCTGCTTCTGAAGCTGCGGAGTCAGCATTAATGATTGCCGAAAAAACTGGGCGTAAATGTATTGGCATTCAGGCAGACGTTGCAGACGATAAATCTGTTG
>JAEUSG010000437.1 GCA_016788315.1 Fibrobacterota bacterium
TAATTAAAAAATGTTGTCTTTTTCAGAAATAACCACATATTTTGACTATAATATGAAAGCACAGGTAAAATCAAAATTGAATTTGCAGGATCGCGTTCCGCTACAGGATGTGATTCCAATTGAAACGCCTTTCCTCCTTTACTTGGATCCGTCAAGTGTTTGCAATTTTAAATGTAAGTTTTGTCCGACAGGGCACAAGGAACTGCTCGATCAAAGCAACTACAAACGCAATGTTATGGACTTTGACTTTTACTGCAGGATTGTCGATTCGTTGAACGATTTCAGTAAACCAGTTAAAGTTCTACGCATGAATAAAATCGGTGAGCCTATGCTTAATCGTAATCTTGCTAATATGGTTAAGTATGCAAAAGAGAGCGGAAGAGTTGGATATATAGATCTTGCCACAAATGCTTCTATGCTGACCAAGGATAGAGGTCTGGAGCTGGTATCAGCTGGGCTCGATAGGTTGAACATATCAATAGAAGGTGTAAATGCAGAGCAGTATAAAGAGATGTGTAATGTAAATATTGATTTTGATGAACTGGTATCAAATATCCGCCATCTGTTTGTAAATAAAAAAAACTGTGAAGTAACAGTTAAAATACCTAAGAATTACCTTAAGGGTGATGATGAGAAAAGGTTTTTTGAACTCTTCGGCGATATCTGTGACAGAATATTTGTCGAAAATTTGGCCCCAATCTGGCCATCTTTTGATGTTGAAGGCTCTTCGGGTGTTAATATTTCAAATGAAGGTCAATATGGTGTTCCTCCAACAGAGAAATTAGTCTGTTCATACATATTTTATGCCGCTGCTATAAATGCAGATGGTACGGTTAGCGCTTGTTGTCCCGATTGGGATGAAAAGCTTGTGGTTGGAGATCTGAATAAGAATACGCTAAAGGAAATTTGGAATTCAAAAGAGTTTTCTGATTTAAGGATGCTTCACCTTGAAGGTAGAAGGAAAGAAAATTCTGTTTGTGCAGCTTGTGGCCATATTAAGTACTCGCAGGTCGACGATATTGATCCATTTAGAGAGCAGATAAAAAATAAATGGGTAAAACAGAGGAAGAATTAGTGTCAAACGATAAAAAACTACCTTGCCCTTGTTGCCTTTATGCTGGAGATTGTGTTGTTGAGTGGCCTTTTAGCGGTATAGGTGATTCTGTTTTTAATTATAGAGCGGAATTTTTTCGATGTGCTAGCTGTGGTTTGGTTTGGATCGGTAATAAAAGTGATGAAGAGCTTTCAAAGTTTTACACCCAGGAATGTTCCTATTTTGAGAACTCTCATTTTGACATTTCGGCACCAGCCAATGTAGAGAAATTTAGATTTTACAGCAGTTTATTAAATAGAGATGCCGTAGAATGTAGCAGTATGGTTGATGTCGGGTGCGGTCGAGGCGGTTTTATCCGTTGGTTAGCCGAAAACAACAGTCGGATAAATGGAGTTGGCGTAGATGTTGACGTAAAAAGTCTTCCGTTAAACACTTCCGGTGGATTCCCAAAATTTATTGAAGGTTTCGCAACTTGTCTCCCTTTTGAAGATTCTACGCAGGAGTTGTTAACCTATTTTCATGTGGTAGAACATATAGTCGATGTGAATCGTGTTATTGGTGAAGCGAAAAGAGTATTGAAAGATGGCGGAAAATTGGTCATTGAAGTTCCAGATGCTTCCCGATATAATCAAATACCAATAAGTAACGGTTTCTGGTACAGTATACGTGAGCACATATATCACTATTCACCACTTTCAATAGTAAGGTTGCTCGAAAAAAACGGATTCAGGATTGTCAGTGTCAATCAGCAAATTCTGCCAACCCCTGAATTCAGATATTCCTCTCTGATTGTAGTTGCCGAAAAGGGACTTGTCAAAAATGTTGTAAATGAAAGTGCAGACAACAGTTCGTTCGAATTTTTGTTGAAGTCAAAAAATGATATTTCAGAAAGAGTTAAAGAGCTTCAGATTATATCAAGTGACTATGATAAATTTGTGTTATGGGGTGTCTCAAATCAGTTATTGACGGTGCTTCCAGTATTAGAGCTTCCTATTTCCAAAATAGTTATTTGCGATAGCAGTAAAGAAAAACAAAAGTTTACTTATAGAGGTGTTTCAATCTGTGCACCGGCGGAATCTGACAAAAAGAATTCATTAT
>JAEUSG010000489.1 GCA_016788315.1 Fibrobacterota bacterium
ATAATGAAACGGCATCCAGCCAGATATTACCGGCCTCTTTTTTATCAGTTATCAGAACGAGCGCCGGTTCGGCAATGTCCTTCCATGGAACCCATGAAAACCCATCTAGTGACCACTGAAAAAGTTCTATGCCATTTTCGGTTCTGACCATTCCTTTTGAACGGACAATGCTGCCTTTCCATTTTTCGAAGATGGTTTCAAGGTCGGCCCGCTTTATGGTTTGTTCGGCCTTAACAACCATCGAAACAAAATCACTTTGATGAGCGCCGGTGCTGCAAGTGTCATGTGCAGGTTGTGTGTCAGGTAAGGATGCAGTCTGATTGTTCGTTGTTGCGCCATACAATTCGGGAAAAAGGAGAGGAGAGTCTATAGCTCCATTTGTAATAAAGAACTGTGGCGCATGAGAGATGTCGGTCTTTATCGCCTCAGAGACCTTTTGTTTGGTTGCATCGTCAGTCAGATCACATTTTGTTATCAGAATTGTCTGCGCGCTTTTTAACTGCTCTTCAACTATTGGAACCCGCTCTCGTACTTCAAGAAAAGATGCCGAACTCACAAGCCCATATATTGCTCTGAAATCAAAACTCTTTTGCGCCCTTATAGATATGGCAAGCTCTTCAGGATCGGCAAGACCCGTTGGTTCGATGATTATGAGATCGGGCTTTTTTCGCTCCTGAATATTCAGCAGCATTCTTACCATGTCAGATTTTAGTGTGCAGCAGATGCAGCCGGATACCAGTTCTGCGACTTCGTATCCCTCTTCTCTGATAATTGGTCCGTCAATTGATACTTTGCCGAATTCATTTACAACAACCGCAACCTTTTTACCTTTGGGAGAATTGTTCAGAAGATAATTAAGCATAGTTGTTTTTCCGGATCCTAAAAATCCGGTTAAAAGATATACAGGTGTTCTGTCAGTCATTATTTACCTCGCTTCTCTTGTGCCGTCAGGAAATTCCGCAAACCTGGCTGATGCTTTTCCATGTACAGGATCGCTTCTATCCCAGGGCCAGCCACCAAATTCAGTTTTGCGGTAATCGGCGAAAGCCTCCTCAATCTCCTTCATTGTGTTCATGACGAAGGGGCCATGCTGAACAACCTGTTCATCGATGGGCTTTGCCTGCAGTATTAGCATTCTGGATTTTGTGTTGCCGTTCCTGAAAATAATAGCGCTATCAGATTTAAGATCGGCAGCACTGTATTCTTCAAGTGTTGAACCATTTATTTCAATGTTGCTGCCGGTGAAAAAGTAGACTGTTCTGTTGAGACCTTTTGATGTCGCCGGTAATTCCCACTCTGCATTGGGATAAAGATCTGTAAGCAGGATCAAGACTTCATTGTTTTCATCTGCTGCCCATGAATCCGGTGTAGGGCATTTGACAAAGTGCTTCTTGTAATGGCCGGAGATTAGCTTGATTTTAGCCAGTCTGCCGACAGCATCCTTCTCTTCGTAAACCGGGATATCTTCATTCCATAACATCTTATATGCAGGAGGCGAGAATTTTTTTGCCTTAGGAAGGTTGAGCCAGATTTGGAAAAGTTCTACTTTGTTCTTTTTTACGCTGTTAAGCAGCGGGAACATTTCCGCATGCTGAATACCGGAGCCTGCAGTCATCCACTGGACATCGCCGTCGCCATATCGTCCGCGGCCTCCATGTGAATCTGAGTGGTCAATAAATCCTTTTTCAACAACAGTGATTGTTTCAAAGCCTCTATGAGGGTGGACTGGAAAACCTGGAACAGGATTGCCATGGTACATTCTAAAACCATCTCTAAGCTCAAAATCCATACCCAGGCGGTGACCAGCCAAATCTTTCTGGCTTACACCAAGCTCTGCTGTTCCTGCAGGAAATTCATCATTATGATGTACACAGAATAAAAATGGATTTGGCGGATCCCATTGAAACCCAAGTTTTCTGATGTTTGATACGGTATTGGCTTTCATGTCTACCCCCTTATACTTAAGAAGATAGCATTATTTTATGAAATAGGTACTGTTGTCTGACAAATTGAGATTTAAGTATTCAAGATATGATGATTCATTAAAATGAGAGTGTTCTTTAAAGTAGTCAGCATGTATTGGAAGTGACTCAAGATCCCCCCTTAAAATTTTATGGGTGCTGAAAATTGACTGAAACAGCCAGTTGATTAAGTTGCTGTTTAGTAAATCGCAAAGCTGCTTTGCTCTGATTGGAAGTTCGAGAGAGGGGATAAGCAAGTTGGCGCTGTTTAGTATATAGCGTCTCTCCGTATCATGAAAGAAGCAAAGTTTTGAAGAAATAAACTTGTAAATCAGCTTTTCAGGAGCCTCATACAGCTCTTTCGGCGCTACCTGCTGATACAACGAAAGATCTTTTGGTATAAAAGCAGAGGGCACTTTAAGTCCTTTGATGGAAATGTCTGCCCCTTTGTAAACAGGCAAATATCCTTCGGCCGGATCTGTTTTGCAAAACTTCTCATTGTTGCCCGTTACAATGCCTAGTCCCCATTTTGCATTTCCTTTTAATGTTACATGCGGCAAAGAGTAAATATGGTTTATCACAGTTGCGCTTTTCTCATCGCAATGCATGTTGAAAATGAACTTTGGGTTTACTTTAAAAGAGGTTGATGTTCTTGTGAATGTACCTGAAGAACTTTCGCAGTTAACACTATATGAAGAGTCGACAGAAACAGTATTCGCAAGAACAATTGCCTGCGCTTTGGTGACAAGTCCGTCAAACGGTTTGTCGTAGTTAATCAGTCGTTTAATGTTGAGGTTTATCGCCTTTGTACGCACGCTCTCGAAAATCGCAATATTGAAGAATGCCTCGGGAAGTAAAAGCCCGAGAAATCCATCAGTTTTTAATTGTTTAAGGCATGCAAAAAAAAAGAGTCCTGATGTGTCGGTGCAATTTCCAGATTCAAAAATATCGGAATAACTCTGTTTGAGTTTGAGAGGTAACTTCTTGCCCCATGGTGGATTGGTGAAAATCGAGTCGAATAATTCTATCTTACCTTCCGAAACAAGTTTTAGAAAGTCGCCTTCAATAATATTTGCTGAATTGTATCCTGTTGTATCAAGTATTCGCTTTTTTGTAATTGCCACTGCAATCGGATCTGTGTCATACCCATAGATGTTTTCAGGTCTGAAGCCCTTTTCCAGGGCTTGCATAATGAAATTGCCTGAACCGCAGCAGGGATCGCAAAATGTTTTGCCAGCGAAATCACCATCAAGGCTGGTAAAAAGGTCGTCTATAATCTCTTTGGGGGTATAGTATATTCCCTCTTTATTCCTGAAAGAGTCGGAGAGGGCAGATTCATATTCGCTGCCAATTTGTTCTGATGCTGACTCCGTTGAGTTAAGTTTTGCTAAAATATCATCCGATAGAGCTGTGTGATCGTGCGAATCCTTACGGGATTTATTTGCTCTGGAAGAAAGCTTTTTAACATAATCGACAGATGTCAACAAGGAGTTAAGTGATTCTTCAGATAAAACTCCTGCTTCGGACAGTTGTAAATAGCCGGTTTTAATCCAGTTTCTGATAGTTGCTGGTGAAACGTTAACTTTTTTTGCAGACTCTGAAATGCTGTAGAACATTTATCCTCTATATTGATATATACGAAGATAATTTATTTAGCTCTGCTCAGAATAAATTTCACTCTTGCAATAGATTGTTTGTCCGTGGTTTTGACTTCAGCAATGTACACACCGCTGGATACATCTAGCCCGCTTTCATTTTTACCGTCCCACGAAATCTCATTTACACCTGATGTGGCACCGATAACTCCTGAAATGAAACTGTATGTTTTAATAGTGCTGCCAATTCTGTCATAAATTGTTATTTGCACATCAATATCTTTAGAGAGACGATACCGGATGATTCCATTTTTTCTTATATGCGGTTTATATGGCGATGGTACAAAATGCAGATCTTTGATCTGTGCAATTTTATTGTTAGTGTTGTTGTCTAATATGTTATTGGTTTCCGATTCAAGGTTAAAGCGGTAGCGCCATAGCCTGAATGCCTGACCGATATTGTTAATAAAAAAGGAGTCTGAATAAGTTAACACAGGAGAAGTTGCAAGGGTGAATAAAGTATCCTTGAACTTGTTAATGGAACTTACCCATCCATTATCAGTAGTAATTTTCAGCTCGCTCGGGCTCTGGTCTTTATAAAATCTTGAGAAAACTGAAATCGAATCGCTTTCGAACTCAAGTTTAGGTAGTGTATGTTGACAAATGTAGTATGTATTTCCAAATGTAATGCAGCAAATGCTGTTGATATCGGTACTGTTAATTGGTAGATAACACCAGACATTGTTATTGTCGTCTGTAGTGGATGCTGTAGGGGTTAAAGTTTTTCCGTTAGATGTGATTTTAAGCAATGAGAGATCTGAATTAAGTTTATCTGTCGAGAACCTTAATGGTATTGCTCTATTAATGGCATATCCTGTAATTGGTGAAATAATTGATGGTGCGGCACCCCTTTTACCTGAAAAAGAAGTACCCCTCCAGCCTATTTCACCTCCGGTCGCGGATGCAGTTTTAGCAGGTGAGTTTTCGGCTAAAAAGTAATCCGTGTTGCTCTCAAATAACGGGTCAACAAAGAGAGATGAGGAACTGTCGATTCCATCTGGAGAGTTTGAATTGCTAATATCATTTTTATAAAATAAATTGAATTTTGCTTTGAATGTACCCGCTGAATCGTATATAGCATAAGCCTCACAATTTGAGAAAAGAGTGTTTTCTATGTCAATAGAACTCTTAACTGTATTGATGCCGTTGAGGTTGTTTACGAAAGTAGAATAGCCTACTTTGCCGGATGATAGAGTCGTTTGCAGTCCTTCGCTTCTAAGTCCATTAAACAGAACATTCTTTATGTAGAAGTGTTTCGCACCACTTATGGCTATTCCTGCATCTCCGCATGAATCAACTCTTCCGAATGATATTCTAACTGTGTCGCATGAACTGAATGAGAGTGCTTTGCCATTTGATTGAATGGAAAGCTTGTTTTTTGAGACTTTAAAATCTGTAATGTTTATGGATCTGCAGCTATTAATTGTTATTCCATCTTTCTTAATGAATAGAGTACAGGAGACCATTGAGAAGCTGTTGCCATTTCGAATGTCTAATATTTTATCATCACCAGTGAAATTTATCCTATCGAAAGATATAGAACCAACAACGTAATATGGAGATGTGCCGCAGTTAAGTAGTACGCCACCTTTTTCAGACTGAATTTTTTGCCCCTGCTTGAATGCTGTACCTTCGTTATATGTTCCAGACTTTATTATAATTGTTCCGTTGATCGCGCTTGCGCTTACACCTTCTGCAAGTGTTTTGTAAGGATGTCTAATTGAACCGTCAGATGAGCCTGTATGTGTGTTGTCAATATATATGAGAGAGCCATCGGTTTTAGTCACTGAGAATAAGATTGGAGTAGCATAATTATGTGCAGCATCTCTGGCTGTTATTCTAAAAGAATTTATGCCGGAGGCTAACTTTATTCTTGAGAATGTAAAATTTCCGCTATGTGGCGGTAACAATGTGTCATTATTACAGATGATAATTGCTGTGTTGTCGTCAATTGTACCATGAATTGAAATGATAGTATCACCTGTGG
>JAEUSG010000533.1 GCA_016788315.1 Fibrobacterota bacterium
TGATTTAACTCCATTATTAATCTTTGTTCCTGCCAACTCAATCATCATAATATGACGGGGAATATAAAACACAGACAAAATCACCAATGAATTCAATATCATGGTGAATATTAAAACATTGCCTCCCGTATGACGTCGTACCTGCAGAGTTGTATAATATGACGGTAAATAATCATTTACAGAAACATGATATTCCTCAGCACCTCCCATACCATGAAATTCAGGATGCAGAGGAAATGACCAACCCGACTGTATCTCATTGCCGAGTGAATCTACAAGATGATAATCAAAAGCTGGATTATCATGCTCATGAGATCTATTAACTACTCTATTTGAATTTCTATCAATAAGGAAACTGCAGAAAAAGCGGTCAATTATTAAACTTATTCCCATGTCAAGTTTAACTGGGGTTCCCATTTCTGCATTAATAACGGTATCAAATGTTCCTTCGACTGATTTTACGGCAACCATAGCTATTTTAAAATTGTCGGAAACCTCTCCATAGCTGTTCTGATATAAAAACCATCCATCAACATTCAGGGGTTTGTTAACCTCAATTAAATCAGACCCTATAAAAGAACCCGATCGATAAATTGAAACATAAGACTGAAAAGACTTTACAGCCCCGTTATCAGTTAAACGGACAACAAATGAATCAAGACCTACTGTAGAGCTGGCTCCTTCCAAAGCAAACTTTTCACCCGGGGCTAGATCGATGAATGAGGATGTATCTCTGGTGTAACTAACCCAGGCGGCAATGCCAAGTATAAGAACGCCGACATGCAGCAGTGTCGAGCCTAAGAGGCCTGCCGTGCCCTTCCTTGCGGCAATCAATAAAATGCTGTCACTTGATGATGTTCTGACTGTTAATCCACTTTGTTTTAAAAGGGAATTCAGCTTACCGGATTGCCAATCTTCAGAATCGGTTATCTCTTCTTCGTGAATAATATTGTATGAAGACCACTCAAACGGATAGTTCGGCACTTTAAAAGTCACAGAGCGAATAAAATTGTGACCAACCCTTTTTAATAGGCATGAAATCAGATTTACAGAAACAAGCAATAAGACAATTTTAAAAAGAGTTGAGTGAAAGAGTTTGTCACCATTAGGAATGACAACAGCCACAATCGACAAAAGGGCTACAAATCCAAAAAGGCAAAGTGTAATCCGTAAATCTGCAGCAACAGTTAGTATTTTAGCAGGTAAGAGCCTTTTTGACACGCTCTACAATCTCTCTTGGGTTCATGGGTTTCATGAGATACATATCTGCCCCTACCTTCTCACCTTCAGCTATGTCAGCCTCTTTTGTAAGTGCAGTAAATAGCATAACGAAGGTATCTTTAGTGGCAGGATTATTCTTGATGGCATCGCAGACTTCAAATCCAGTTGCACCATAAAGAATTATGTCAAGAATAACAAGATTAGGTCTGTTTTCCTTTACAGAAGCGAGCGCAGTCTCTGCATTCTCAGCTTCAAACACCTCAAAGCCCTCAACTTCAAGGAATAGCCTGAGAATTCTACGTATTCCAGGTTCATCATCTACAAGAAGTATCCGTTTTTTTTCAGCAGAAGCCATATAACACCTCGATATGAAGTATTTGTTTACAGGAAAAGACCATCAACCAAATAACCGGCAACCAGAATCCATACAGATGAAGCAACTACAGATTTTTTAGTAGCCTCTCCAACACCCTGCGCACCGCCGGAAGTTTCATTGCCGTAATAACAACCCATGCTTGCTACGATAGCACCAAATATAACAGACTTACAAATTCCGATAATAACATCTTTAGTTGCAAAAAACATTTTAACACCGTTGAAAAAGATGGACCCGTCAAGGTCAAAAACAAGATTGGCAACGCCCATGGCGCCCATCAAACCAACGAATGAAGATATAATAGTCAGCATAGGCATCATTATTATTGCAGCCAAAAAACGGGGCATAAACAAAAACTGATGCGGGTCGAGAGAAAGGCACTCCATGGCATCAAGCTGTTCTGTTACTCTCATAGTACCGAGCTCAGCAGCCATTGCAGCACCGATTCTGCCAGCAACTACAAGTGCGGTAAGTACGGGACCTAGATTAATCATGATAGCTTTACCAGCCGCTACACCGATGAAACTCAACGGAATATAATCCGAAAACTGGTAGGCAGCCTGCCACGAGGTTACTGCGCCCGTAAAAACTGATGTTAATGCTACTAGAGGAAGCGAAGAAATCCCGATCTTATACATCTGCTCTACAGTTAGATGGGGGTTATGCGTAAAGCGAGGAATACGACTGATGATAGTAGCTACAAAGCGAACCAGGTTCCCGATCTGCTCAAAAATAAGCGATACGGAGGCCCCTATTTTGACTACTAACGCATCCATCAGATTTCTGGCTTCTCCATTCCGTTAAGCTCCTTTAAAAACTCTTCCTTGCTTTTAAACTGACGGTATACTGAAGCAAAGCGGACATAAGCCACTTCGTCAAGTTTCTGAAGTTCGTTCATAACAATCTCTCCCAGCACCTTACTTTTTATCTCTGTATGTGAAAGATTTTGAATATCATTTTCAATTTTATCAACAATAGAATCTATCTTTTTAATTGATATAGGCCTTTTTTTACAGGATGTGAGAAGCCCCTGCCGTAACTTTTCCCGATCATACTCTTCAATTCTGCCATCATTTTTTACAATTGATAGCGAAACATTTTCGATATACTCATAAGTCGTATATCTCTTTTCACATTCCAGACACTCACGGCGCCTACGCACAGCACGCCCCTCCTTGCTGGAACGGGAATCGACAACTTTATCCTCCTGATGACCGCAATACGGACAGCGCATATATAATCCCCCTAATACAATATTTATGGAAAGATAAATACTCGCATAAGTCGATAACAATAAACAGTTTAGAATCTTGTGTTGAACTGCAGGCCGGCGTATTGGTCTGTAATGTAGGGCGACCACATAAGAGTGTGTTTTCCGCTGTCCTCGATCGTATCGCTGTTCTTTGATACCCATCGAGCATGGATAAAACTGCCAATTCTATTAAGAACCGCAGCACCGACGAAGTAGAGAGCTACAACTTTGGCCGTGTTACGCTCCTTCCACATGTCATAGTATTCCTGATGAGCCTCTTCCGAGACCCAGCTCCAGTAATAATCGGCTTTTACCATATCAGGACTTCTTGAAGGCATATAAGCACGAATGATGTACTGTGAGGAGGAATCACTGTATAAAGGCAGCTCCAGTTCATGTTCTGTCAGATTCCATGAATTTTTCCCAGCTACATCTGACCTGACGCCATCGCAACGGCCGTAAGTATAAAGATAAGCCCTGATGTTATCCGTCATTC
>JAEUSG010000576.1 GCA_016788315.1 Fibrobacterota bacterium
AATATAAGAGGCAGTGATGTGACACCAAGTGCCATCATTTGTTCAACCGTAAATTTAAATCGGTGTCCGGCATGTGGCGCTCTTTTAATAACATTCCAAATAAGAGTGTAAACTTTGTTCAGACCGACGAAAGTATCGACAAAACCATCGAGAGCCTTCTCGGATACCTTTGTTAATGTTACAAATGGCCACATTAGAGCATTCATAATATTTAGAATCCTGACTCCTCTGCAGTTCTTGGAGTATAGTTTTCGTAACTTGCCCAGTCGCGTATAAACGAGACATTAACAGTTCCTATAGGACCGTTTCGCTGCTTGCCGATGATAATTTCACCTTTACCAGGCTCGGCTGACTTATTGTAAACCTCTTCTCTGTATATGAATATCACCATGTCTGCATCCTGCTCGATAGCGCCGGATTCGCGAAGGTCGGCAAGCTGCGGGCGCCCTTCTTCGCGGCTTTCAGCACGTCGGGCAAGCTGGGAGAGTGCTATGACGGGTACGTCCAGCTCTTTGGCAAGACCCTTAAGAGAGCGGGAGATATACGATATTTCCTGTTCGCGTGAATCAGTCTTTTTACCACCTGAAACAAGCTGAAGATAATCTATAACCAGTAAGTCAAGGTTGCCCTGGGCTTTTAATCGTCGGGCCTTCGCTCTGATATCGAGGATAGATATGTCGGATGAATCGTCAATAAAGATCCTTGCATCGTAGAGGGGGCCTGCTCCAAGAGAGAGTTTTGCAAAATCTCTTGTAGGAAGACGGCCTGTTCTCAGCTGGTGCATATTAATTCTAGCCTGCGTACATAGAAGACGCTGAACGAGCTGGTTTTTGGCCATTTCAAGGCTGAAGATGGCTACTGCAGCTTTACCCAGAATTGCTGCATTGGCGGCCATGTTTAGGGCGATTGCAGTTTTACCCATAGCTGGACGACCGGCAAGAATAATCAGGTCACTACGCTGAAGTCCCGCTGTAAGATCATCAAAATCCTTAAACCCTGTAGGGATACCAACAATTGTGCCCTGACCATATTTTTCAATCTCCTGAAAAGTGTGCGGGAGGAGATCTTTTACGCTCTCAAACTTGTTTTTAACTTTGCCTTGCGAAATATTGAAGATTTCTGCACTTGCCTGTTCGACTATTGCATGAGATTCATCGCTTCCATCGTAAGCTTTATTCATTATTCCGGTGGCAGCGTTTATTAGGTTTCGTAAAATCGCTTTGTCTTTTATTATTTGTGCATGGTAGCCCGCGTTTGCCGGCGTAACCGAAATCTCTACAAGTTCCATTAAGTAAACTTCGCCGCCTATTAATTCAAGCTGTTTTGTTTTGGCAAGTTCATTTGCGGTCATGGTGACATCAATGGGCTCACTGCGGTCGTAAAGGGCACGCATTGCGTCAAAAATAAGAGAATGGACTTCGCGGTAAAAATCTTCGGTCTTAAGGACTTCAAGAACTTCACCGGCAGCTTCAGGGCTCTGAAGCATTGCTCCGAGTACTTTCTGTTCAATGTCCATCGCCTGCGGCGGTTGTCGTAAATTATCACTCATCGTTTTCTTTTATGCATTCCTTGAATGCTTCCGGCAGAAACGTAATAATATCGCCTGAAGTCATTGCGTATTCAGTAAGTTTTTCCTTTGCCATATCTCCCGACAAACCATGCAGATAGACTGCAGATACTGCGGCAGATGATGCATCTTTATTCTGAGCCAGAAGTGCAGCTGTTATTCCGGTCAGGACATCCCCAGAACCGGCTGTCGCCATACCGGCATTTCCGGTCGTATTAATATACACTTCTTCAGCATCACAACAAACGAGAGAAGGTGACCCCTTCAAGACTATTACCGTTTTTTTGAATTTTTTTGCTGTTTTACGCAAAAAAGTTACTCTTTCGTCCCCTTTGACAGGAATAATAGCGGGAGAAATAAGTCTTCTGAATTCTCTTTCGTGAGGAGTTATTACAACAGGGTATTTCAGATTCGAGATAATTTCTGTGTCATTGGAAAGCGCGAATAGAGCATCAGCATCAATAACAGCAGCTTTAATTTCAGGTGACAGCAGTAACCCTTTTACAAAGCCGATTGTTTCCTCGCTTCGTCCTAGACCGGGTCCAATTGCTACAACATCATAATTTGAGGCAATAACTTTTGCTGTTTCAACATTATTAATACAAAAAAATCCCTTTGAATTATCAGCAAGAGGTATAGTCATTTCCTCTGTAAGTTTGATTTCAAAGATGGTGTTCAGCGATTCAGGTACAAGGAGCGTTACTATTCCAGCACCACTGCGAAGAGCGGCCATTGCTGTAAGTACTGCAGCTCCTGTCATTCCTGTGCTCCCTGCTATAACAAGCACACGACCTACTCTGTTTTTATCTTCATTACCCAGCCGTTTTTTGATTCCTCTGAAAGCGGTTTCTCTGTCGATTAGTAGAGTTTTAGAGCATAAAGCAGCTATCTCTTTTTTAGGGAGGCCAATTTCGTGAATCTTCAATGAACCGACATGTTGTTTTGCGGGAAGGAAAAACTGACCTATCTTAGGAAGACCGAAAGTAACTGTTAAATCCGCGTATACCGTTTCGCCAGGAGTTTCACCTGTGTTGCAGTTTGTACCTGATGGCGTATCCGCACTAATAACATAAAGAGTACTGGAATTGATCCAACTGAT
>JAEUSG010000606.1 GCA_016788315.1 Fibrobacterota bacterium
ATTCTTGCAGATTTAACCTTTTCCGGAACGCAGTTATGCATAACTAAGAGACTTTCCGAATCAAGAGGTGAATGTGTCGCGTCATTATTGAAATATTTTGTCAACTTTGCTGCATGATAGGAATAGAGCGGCATCTCGACAGGGAGTGCCTTATTAATATTCTGCCAGCCTATTTGATGCAGATATCTCGCTCTCTCCTGCCAGTAACACTCAGCTTCAATCGGCAGCGCTACAGCGGTTTCAGGAGGAGGTGCCAGAGGGAGCTCGCTCTTGTTTACAATAAGCGCAGCGCCGAATGACATGGGAATACATTTACGCAGCGACAGTATTGCCGAATCACCAATAGATCCTGCAGGACGCCCGTCAACAGACGAGAACAAGCCGTGAGCTGCATCCTCGATAAATCTGATTCTGTGCCTCTTGCAAAACTGTTCAGCCTCCCTTATGTTGAACGGAAGACCGAGAAAGTGATACATAACAAGCGCTTTTGTCTTCTTACTTACTAACTGCTCCACCGAAGTCCAATCAATCGAAAAATCTCTGGACACATTGAAAAATATTACAACGGCTCCAGCCCTCTGCAAAGGTTCTGTAACTGTTTTGCAGATAAATGCAGGCACCAGTACCTCATCACCAGGCTTTAAACCAAGCGAGGAAAAACCGTAATAAAGAGCACTTTTTCCCCGAAGGAAGAGTTCTGCTCTGCCGAAATTAAGCCAGGAGGGGGTACTGTTCAGATCCCCGTCGATTGGCCGAAGAAGCTCAGGAGTAATCCCGCTGATATTTGTAATTCTCTTTTTCATTTCAACATAACCAATTTCTTTTGAAGTCTCATATTTCCACACTCAAGCTTTACAATATAAGCACCTGACGTCAATTCCTTACCGTCAAGTTTAATTGCATGACTTCCTGCCTCTGTCCTTGTACTTTGCAATAGTTCTTTTACAATTCGACCATCCGGTGTATAGATTGCAAGAGTAACATTACCCGCAACTGGCAGTGAAAACATTACAGAAGTGGAAGGATTGAACGGGTTCGGACTGATTTTAAGGTACGTTTTAGCCTTATCTGATTTCTTTTCAGTATAGGAACCACTTGGGAACACTGCAGAGGTCAGCTTAATTACACTGGTTTTCATTGAATTAGCCTCATGATACCACAGCAACCCCCTCTTAGTATCAAGCATAAAACCTGTACCTCTAGTATTTGGAGATAATACAGTAGTTGGTCTTACAACATCCAATACTTCCCATTCATTAGATTCACAGTTAAATGCAAGAAGCTTACCGTTTTGCTCTGCCCCAAATATTATTCTATCAAACTCAGGCATATATACACATTCACGCATATAAGAAGTCCGTGCTATAGCATTATTTGCTGGAGTCAGAGCGGTTGCAACTCCTGTTGCAAAATCATACGAAACAACCTGAGGATCGGTGGTACCACTACAGTAAACCATTACAAAGCGGTCCCGTTTACTGTCATATGCTCCGCCGCCATTATCACCATAGCAGCTTGGTAATACGGCACCGGTTCTTGGAAGCAGACGCCAGCGAAGGCTATCATAATCAAGTGCGTAAAGCGCATATGCGCCACTGCTCCCCTGTCTCACCCATGCCAAGCTTCCATGCTTAGTACGATTTACTGCAATATGGTGATAGTCAGTCGTAAAGAGGGAAGGATTTGGAATAACAGAATCCCAATCAGCAACAGAAGGATTATAGAAAAAAGTATAGTTGGGTTTGATATATAACATCTTATGAACTATTGTATCGTAAGCGTAATTATCATAGGAATGGGTAACCATAGGGCGACCGCTGAAGGAGAATAGAAATGGGAGACCGGAGTTATATGTCTCTTCCAGAGGCCACTCAGGGACATAACTAATCTTCCATCGATTTGTCGCTATGGTATATTCGTCAACCTCATTACCGCAATGTGCACTATGTCCACCCGAGAAGAGAATAATTCTGTCACGATCGGAATCATAGACTGAAGTACCCCAATCATGGTTTGAAGCAGGCTTTTTAGGTGGAGAAAGCAAAGTCCATGTATTTGGAGTGAGTGTTCGAAGCAGCGTTTCGGTTACTTCAGTGTCAGGGGCGGCAACTCCCTCGTTGAACCACTCAACTCTCCAAGGATCAGCCCTATAAAGAGTTGTGTCACGTTTGCCAAGCAATGCTCTGTTTTGAGCATCAGCCATGCTTACGTTATAGACAAGA
>JAEUSG010000611.1 GCA_016788315.1 Fibrobacterota bacterium
TATATAGCATCCAGAGTGTCAGATACTAAAGTGGCTTTGCAGGAAGCTGTAACAGGTAATCTTGCAGCACAGAATGTCACAATATATCGTGCCCACAATACTATTCAAGCTTGGTCTAACGCTAGAATAGGAAATTTAAAAGCTCGTAATACGGTTGAAAAAGGGGTGTGTTATAATGACGGGGTATTTAACGAGCAGGTTAGTATCGGTTCTGTTACTACCATGCTTACAGACAGCGCCCGTTATTTTTGGCTTACAGTGGCAGAGGGGCAACGGCATAACGGAAGAGCCGGTACTGGTGTAAGAATAGACAGAGGTGGAGCAACTGGTAATGTCATTTCCCCCCGTTCTCAATATGTAAAAATTGAATGGCTGGAAATTACTAATTTTAGTACGGCCACAGCAATTGCTGGTTCTATATATCATGCCAGTGGTCCATCTTATAGTTATGAGACTTTTAATAATTTGATGATACATAACCCCACTCGCACCGGAAGTGCATTTTATCTCCATTCTGGCGACAATGAACGAAGAGACACTTTAGCTAATAATGTGATTTACAGCCTTAATGATGGAGTTTATACATACAGCGGGCAGCATTTTATTGTAAATAACACTGTTTATGATTGTAATCGTGGTATTGTTTTTGATTCTGATGCGACCTCTACCATTAAGAATAATCTTGTGGTTGGTAATACTGTAAACTGGTTTTTGCAAAGCGACTCAAAACCTGATGGCGGTTACAATGTTTATGAGCCACAAAGTACTTTTGGAAATGGGACACGAACCAAATTTCTGTTAAATCAAACAGCCAACTCATGTTTTACTACAACGGCATATCAAACTTTCATAGACACAACACGTGCTGCACCTGACCTTCGTTTGAAACCTGGAGCTGATGCTTGGGATGCTGGTGATTCTGTTGGTCTTTCTGCAAGGTGGGGGCGTGATATTCAGGATACCGGCCGTGCATATGCTCGTTGGGACGTAGGAGCTTTCGAAGGAACGGGTATATCTTTACCTGATACAAATCGCCGTTCAATAGGAACAAACGCAGCTGTGATTTACAGTACGGGAACAGCAACAGTTGCTGACGCATATACAATTGATCTTTCAGGCGCAACACTGCCTTCAAATGTAGGTCCCGGTGATATGCTGGTTGTCAACGCAAATTCAGCTACAGCTTCAGATCGTGATACGCTCTATCTTACAAAGCGTGTAAGCGATACAAAAGTTACTGTGTGGCCAGGTGCAAAGTTTGGCTACACTGGAGAAGATTATTTGATAAGACGCGCATATACATCATTGTCATCATGGGAAACAGGGCGTCAAGGTAATCTTATAACCCGTCACGCAATAGAACAGGGTGTTGCGACTAATGATGGTGCTCTAAGTGCATTTACAATTGATGGTGCAACAACTGATAGCGCCCGATTCATGTGGTTAATATCAGCTCCTTACGCCCGTCATAATGGAGTTACGGGTAATTGGGCACGCATAAATAGAGGTGGTGGAAATGGATATTATGTTCTTTTATTGGACGAGTATTCCATTGTTGAGGGTATGGAATGTTTAAATGCTGCAAATCACTGGACAACCACCGGTATTGATATTCAGAGAAATGGCTGTATCGCAAGGGGAAATCTTGTACACAATAATTATGGTGGGTATGGAATAAAAATGCACGATGGTGATGGCTCGCGCAATACTGTTGTTGCAAACAATATTGTATACAACTGCGGCGATGGAATATTTGTATATATGTCTGTTTCTGGATATCGTGTTTTGGTCTATAATAATACAGTTTATCGAAATAGTAATGGTTTTAATTTTAATGGAACGCATCTTACTCATAAAGATTCAGTGTTTAATAATATTAGTATTGGTAATACAGTAAACTATAGTGTCGTTAGCTATGGAGATATTGTTGCGGATTACAACGCCGGTGAGTTAGGAAAAATGCCCGGTGAAGGAACGCATAATATTGCACTGTCCCCAT
>JAEUSG010000617.1 GCA_016788315.1 Fibrobacterota bacterium
TAAAGTCGATGCATTAATCTCTATCTATCTGTATATATGCAATATATATGATGATAATCTAAAACATCATTGCGAACGGTTCTCAAATAACAAGAACCCTCTTTTTTCCGATCAAGAAGTATTGACCATTTACCTTTTCGCCATGGCCTACGAGCAGCGGTTTAAAGTTAAGCATATTCATAAGTTTGCCAAGGATTACCTTTCGAGCTGGTTTCCTGGGCTGCCCAGCTACGAGTGCTTCTGCAAGCGGCTGAATCGCATGAGCGGTTCGCTCAGCGCGCTCACCTCAAGCCTCATAGCGTCACTCCCCAAGGAGGGAGCCGATCTAAGCGTAAGCGTTCTTGACTCTATGCCCATTATCAGCTGCTCCGGTAAGCGAACGGCAAAGGTCGCCAGGGAGATAACGGATAAAACCTACTGTTCGACCAAGGGCATCTGGTACTACGGGTTAAAAATACACCTACTTGGCTTTCACCGCCCAGGGAGGCTTCCGCTGCCAGAAGCGCTTGTCGTCACGGGAGCCTCTGAGAACGATCTCAACGTATTCAAGCAGAGCTGGAGCGATATCGGAAACCGTAGCTTTTTCGGCGATAAGATTTACCACGATCAGCCGTACTTCAACCATCTCGCCCAACGTCAAAACGCGATCATGCACACACCGGTTAAGGGGGTAAAGGGTCAGGCGGAGTGCATTAAGCAATTTGATTGGGCTGCAAATGAGCTATACTCTAAAGCCGTATCAAAAATAAGACAGCCTATTGAGTCCGCATTCAGCTGGCTGCAAGTCCACACAGAAATTCAAAGAGCGTCACTTGTCCGTTCTACAAACGGCTTGCTGGTTCACGTGTTTGGCAGGTTAGCCGTAGCCTATTTCTTTTTTTTCAACTGTTAATTCGCATTAGTAAATATATCTATACATGCTATTTCTGCAATTTTTTTCTACTAGTACTAAGAACTTTAAAAATAGTAATAAACATTATAACAAAATAAAGACAAAGACTACGATTATTTATGAATATCATATTCAACCTAATCTTCCATGGGATTATCATTTTAATATAATAATCCTCCGGATTTGCTACTTTTTCGAGAATCTCATTTTCACCTCGGAATACTATAGAAGCATAATCTGTCATACCGGGAGGAATAGTCAACACAACTCTCTGTTTATCAGTATAACAATCA
>JAEUSG010000645.1 GCA_016788315.1 Fibrobacterota bacterium
AAGAACAACCGGTATCTCTTTCTCCATAAGCGCTCCGCATTTATGCCATACAACCCGCCCGTCAGAAGCTATGACGGTAACGCAGGAGCTGTTATCCTGCATGCCCCACTTTGAGACGAGCATACTCTTTTTGTCCAGCACATAAAGTGTTTTAGGATATTTCTTCTGATTCTTTTTAAGTTTAGATTCAAATAAAAAATCAGGAATAACTGTCGCTGCCATATTGACTATGGCTATTGACTTGAAACTGTCTTCTTTAAAATCGGCCGCTTTCATCGCCTTGTAAAACGGTTCATTCATCTCCCGTTCATCCGGATCTATGTAATAGATGACAGCGACTTTACCTTTATAGTTGGCGATATTGAAGGTAGAACCATCAGCGCAGCTTCCACTATCCCCTTGCATAATCAGTTTTGGCGGCAATTCACCAATTTTAAGGGCTGCGGTGTATGTTGATATGAGCAGGATTAAGATAAACAGCTTTGACATCATGAAATGGATGCGGGCAGGAGAACTTTTAAGGTTGTCCCCTCTCCCTCTTTTGATGAGATGTTCAGCTGACCGCCATGTTTACGGACTATTGAGAATGTTGTTGCGAGTCCAAGACCTGAACCGCTCTGCTTTGTTGTAAAGAAGGGATCAAATACTTTATCAATTAGAGATGCAGGTATACCTGTTCCTGTATCGGTAAAAGCAATTTCAATATATTTACCAGGTTTGAGCACTGCTGAGTTTTCAGCAGTTACTTCGTAATTTTTGCAAACTACAGTTATTATCCCGCCGTCCGGCATCGCCTGTCTTGCATTGATCATGATGTTGCTGAATGCCTGATGGAGTTGTCCTGTATCACCTTCGACAGGATGAAGGTTTTCTGTAATGATAATTTTGCAGTCGACACGGGAACCCCCAAGGCTGATATCTTCAGCCTGTTTAAGCAGTTTTTCAATGTCTAACGGCACTTTGATTGGCAGACCGCCTTTAGCAAATGTAAGTAGTTGTTTTGTAAGATCTTTTGCCCGGTTGTAAACAGCAAGACTTTTTGTTAATGGCTCAACAGCTGTAGACGACTCTTTGATAGCTCTATTGCGCGCAATATCAATATATCCGAATAGGCCGCCAAGCAGGTTGTTGAAGTCGTGAGCTATACCGCCGGCAAGTATGCCAAGAGATTCAAGGCGCTGAGTTTTTTCAAGCTCTTCGATGCTTTTTTGTAATGTTGCTTCAGCTTCAATTCTTTTTTTGATATTAAATTCAAGTTCACTGTTTTTAATTGACAGGGATCGATATCGCCATGCAGCCATAAATATTGTTACCATAATCAGTAATACTACAGAGGCTGCTATTATCTCTTTAGTTGTCATGAATGGCGGTGGTTCACCGAACCACTTTTCATGCAGTTTTTGATATTCATCAGAATCGATGAATTTTGCTATTTCAACATTAAAAGAGTCTCGAAGCGCTGTTCTGGATATGGGTAGACCGAATGATCTTTTTATCTCTTTTAATGGCGGATAGATTAGTTTTATTCTTTCTTCCAGATGAATTTGATACACGATGTACATTATGACTGTATTGGGTGCTACAAATGCATCAATTTGACCAGCTAAAAGACTGAAAATGGCTTTATGAAAAGAGTCGAATTCTACGCATCTTATTTCAGGCTTGTCTGCAAGAAAAAAAGCTGCCTGACTGCTTCTGATGACACCTACATTTTTGCCATGAAGAGAGGAGATGTTTACAATCTCATTATTGTCCGCTCTGACAGAAATAGTTAGTCCGAAAGTTTCTAATGGAGATGTAAAAGCTGTGTAAGACTCCCTTGTTTCGCTTGGTGTAAATACAGGGCAAACATCCGTTTTACCTTTTTGAATGGCAGAATCCACCTCTTTCCAATTACCAACGGTTGTGTATTTAACTTCATATCCAAGTCTTTCTGACAATAAATTTAGAATGTCAACCTGGAAACCGGTTAAAGAATTTGTATTGGGATCTACAAAACAATTGGGTTGCATATCCTCAAGTACAATTGCCTTGAGAACACGGTGCTGATGTGCTGAAGCCATTGCACAAATAACCATAATGATGCATACAATACGCATGTAATTAAAGTATATC
>JAEUSG010000669.1 GCA_016788315.1 Fibrobacterota bacterium
AAAGAGACTTATGAAATACCAGCTGCTATCATTCAAGCCGATGATTGTATCAGCATTTGTAGTTGCAAGCTTTCTTGCCCAGACCGTTCCGGAATCTCTATGTGTTGCAAAGCTACCTTTACGATATACTACAACCAGCGACTCAGCATCGGCAGAGAGACTTGGTGTCCAGCTTAATGCAATGCTGTCGCGGGTTAACGCTGTTGCTCTGAGAGCTGTCACATTAGCAGGAGGAATTGTGTCAGGCGTTGGTACAACTACTGGAGTAGTTGTATCTGGAGTGAATGCACTATCCTCTGCTGCTGTATCTGCAAGGCTCCAGTTGCCAGCTGTATCCTGAACAAAGAGGCTTACAAAATACCAGCTGCTGTCATTCAGACCTGTGATAGTATCAGAGGTTGCTGTTGCAAGCTTTCTTGTCCAGACTGTTCCAGAATCTCTGTGTGTTGCAAAGCTGCCTTTACGATATACTACAACCAGCGACTCAGCATCGGCAGAGAGACTTGGTGTCCAGCTTAATGCAATACTGTCGCGGGTTAACGCTGTTGCTCTGAGAGCTGTCACATTAGCAGGAGGAATTGTGTCAGGCGTTGGTACAACTACGGGTGTAGTAGTATCAGGAGTGAATGCACTGTCCTGTGCAGAAGTGTCTGCAAGGCTCCATATGCCAAATGAGTTTTTAACAAACAAACTTACAAAATACCAGCTGCTATCATTAAGACCTGTTAAAGTATCAGCAGTTACAGAAGCCCCTTTTCTTGACCAAACTATTCCAGAATCTCTATGGGTTGCAAAACTGCCTGTTCTATAAACCACAACCAGAGACTCTGCATTTACCGATACACTTGGTATCCAGCTTAGTGCTATACTATCCCGTGAAAGTGATGTTGCTTTGAGTGCCGTTACCGGTAAAGGAGGAATGGTAAAATCATATATAACGGAATCTAGAGTACTTGTAACTGTATTTCCTGCAGTATCACGGACATTCAATGTGATGTCATATATTGCACCGGAAACCAATACCGGGAGATTCGTTATTAGTACAGAGTTATGTAAACCGGAATCGAGTTCACTGCCAGTCAATGACTGTACATGAGGAGAAGAGCCATCAACACTTCCGTCAATCCTCGTCCAAGTTATCGAACCGGCTGCTACCGGATTAAGAATTGAATAACTTACCCTCATTGATGAAGTCGTACATCCTGCAGCAGGCGCAGACAGGGCGATAATCGGAGAGGTAGTATCATAGATGGAGCTATCTGCAATTACGATTCCTGAAACATTACCGGCATTATCTTTAAATCGGACGGATATCTTTCTGAGCCCTTCACCTCCAATAGAGAGGTCTAAAGAGCTGTACACAGTGTCATATGGTATATACGATGACCATGCAGCAGTATCCAGCCTGAAAGCCATTGAATCAGCAACAGAAGCGGAAATTGATAGATAAGGTGTTGCGTCGTTCGTATAACCATTACTGTCAGATATTGTTAAAGTCAAAGAAGTAGGTGCAGTTGTATCAAAAGTTGCGCTGTCAAAAACAGCAACGGATACATTTCCTGCTAAATCCTTAAACTCAACATAAATTCTCTTCAACCCTTCACCTGCCTGAACAACATTAAAGTCGCTCTTTCCAGTATCATATACAAACCATTGTGACCATCCCTCACCATTTACCTGCATACGCATTGAATCTGCATTAACTGCAGAAAGAGAAATATGCGGAGTTGCAACGCGGATATAATCATTTGTATCTGTTACAGCAACAGCTGTAGCGGTTGGAGCACTGACATCATAAATAGTACTGTCATATACAGCTGATGCTGTGTTACCGATGATGTCTTTAAACTGAACATATACCCTCTTCGAACCTTCGCCGGACTGCGCAATAGACAGATCGGCTTTGCTTACAGCGTAAGCCATCCATCCACTCCAACCCTCGCTATCAACCTGAAGTCTCATGGAATCCGCATCCGTTGCAGAAAGTGTCAGTGAAGGAGTACTGTCTGAAGTGAAACCATAATTATCGGCAATTGCTATTGATGCAGCTGCAGGTGCCGTTGTATCTATACGAAGATCATTAACAGAAAGGTCATGACCTACATTTCCGGCCAGATCAGTTGCTGAAATGATAACATCATATACCCCTTCGTCGAGAGGGGCGAGAACGTCGTCATCAAGGCGCCATGTTCCATTTCCATAATTTACTGCAGGCAGATTTTGTCCGCCTACAGAAACCATTATTCCGGCACCTGCATCATTTATGGTGCCGCTTAATGCTGGATTACGATCTGCAGTTGCGCGATATGCGATAGTAACCACCGGGGCGGTTGTATCAATGGTCAGTTCATCAAGTGTCTCATCATTGCCGAAGTTTCCGAGAGTGTCTGTAGCTGTTACAGACACGTCATACTTTCCCCCGGCCAAAGGAAGGAGAAGGTTATCAGCTAATGTCCATGTACCATTTCCATTATTTGAAGCTGAGATAGTCTGCGATCCAATTGTTACAGAAACTGTCGAGAACGGGTCATTTATTGTTCCATTAATAGAAGGCGTTGTATCGTTGGTTATCAAAGAATCAACTGTTACGACAGGAGCCGTAAGATTGATTCTAAGTTCGTTTACAGAAGTGTCTGCACCAACATTATTTGCAGAATCTGTCGCAGCTACAGCAACGTCATAGACTGCTTCAGGCAGTGTACTCAACACATTATCAGCAAGTATCCACAAACCATTAGCCTGGTTAACAGCAGCCACTGTTTGACCATTTACAGTTACCTGAATTGATGCACCTGGATCATTAATTGTTCCAGTTATAGAAGGAGTCTGATCCCTTGTACTGCGTCTATTAACTGTTACCAAAGGTGCAGTTGCATCATGATTGATTACAAAAACTGTTGAAGCACTATTTACATTCCACGCATAGTCTCTTACTGAACCAGCACCGATACTTATAGATACTGGACCATCAGAAGTTGGTGCTACTTGTGCTGTCCACACCTTTTCAGCTGTAACTTCTGTAAGTGCCGAAGCTGTGCAATTTGAAAGAGTCAGATCGGAAAGATCAAAACCGGCTATCTTTTCACTAAACACAATGTCCAATGTAAATGAAGCTGCATCGGAAGGAGTTGCAGTAACTGTCGAAAGTGTTACTGTTGGTACAGTTGCATCATAATTTGTACTGTCGTAAAGTGTACCGTCAGTTACATTGCCTGCAATGTCTTTAAATTTTACATAAACCCTCTTAAGTCCATCTGAGCCGCCAATATTTATGTTGCCCGCTGATGGAGCATATGCAGTAAAGGAGCTCCAGGCTGCAGCACCCACTTTGAATGACATAGAATCTGCCGCTGCTGCTGTAATATTGATAAGCGGCATTGATGCATTGACATATCCATTACTATCCACAATTTGCAGTGTTGCTGCAGTTGGTGCCGACACATCGTAAATCACACTGTCAATTAATGTTCCGTCCGTAACGTTATTGGCCAAATCGCGGAAGCGAACCTGTATTCTGTGTATTCCTTCACCAAAGGGGGCAAGATCCAGATTGCTTTTTGATGTACTATAAGGTTCATATCCACTCCAACCATTATTGTCAAGATTGAAGGCCATTGAATCAGCATTAGAAGCTGCGATAGTAATCAAAGGTGTTGCATCTGTAGTGTATCCGTTGCTGCTTTGTATCTGCATACTGAGCATATCAGGAGCGACCCTGTCTAACGTTACACTATCGTATACAGAAGATGTAATATTACCCGCATCATCTTTAAATTCTGCATATATCCTCTTCAGTCCGTCGCCATTGACAGAAATATCAATATCTGTCAGACTGACTCCGTACCCTATCCAGGAGCTCCAACCTTCGCCATTGACCTGAATCCTCATAGAGTCAGCATCTGTTGCAAAGAGTGTAAAATCCGGTTTGATGTCAGAAGTGTAACCTGCATTTGAAGCAACCGCAATTGATGCTGATGCCGGAGCAGTGTGGTCGTACCAGGTACTATCATAAAGTAAGCCATCTGTTACATTACCGGCTTTATCTCTGAATCGGACAGCAATCTTTTTCAGCCCCTCACCGCCCGCTGAAATATCAAAATCTGATTTTAGGATGGAGAATGGTTCATAGGAAGTCCAGCCGGAACCATTCAAGTTAAAGGCAACTGAATCTGCACCGACCGCACCTATTGTCAAATCAGGCTCATTATCAGATGTAAGATCCTGATTGTCCGCGATTGTAAAAGAGAGAGAGGATGGCGTTGTTACATCATAGGTTGTACTGTCATACACAACTGCTGCTGCATTACCTGCGATATCACGATACTCAATACTGATTTTCTTCAGCCCCTCACCATTCACAGATATGACAATATCATTCTTTGAAGCTGCATAAGCAATCCAGCTGCTCCAACCCTCTGTATTGACATTAAACCTCATGCTATCTGCATTTCCTGCAGTCAAAGCAACCGTAGGTGTATTATCGTTTGTAAACTCCTGATTGTCACTGATAGTTATACCGGGAAGCGATGGAGGAGTCACATCATATATTGTGCTGTCATACAACGTTCCATCAGTTGCATTTCCTGCCAAATCTCGGAATCGTACATATACTCTTCGTAATCCCTCCCCGCCTGCAGAGATTGCAAAGTCACTCGTAAGCGCATTATAAGGCACGTAAGCACTCCAAATACCATTATCAAGCTTTACCGCCATTGAATCTGCACCTGTTGCATTTATTGCAATATCTGGTTCTGCATCATTTGAGTATCCGTTGACATCACTTATAACAAGAGAGACAGGTACAGGTGAAGTAATATCATAGTTTGTGCTATCATATACTTCCGTTGAAACATTACCTGCAACATCTTTAAATTCTGCATAAATATTTTTTGCGCCCTCTCCACCTACAGCAATCGAAAGGTTAGTCTTCAAATTTGAATATGATTCCCAAGTACTATAAACACCGCTATTTATTTTAAAACGCATACTGTCTGCTCCGGTAACAGTGATATTGATATCAGGCTGCACATCAGCCGTATAACCGCTGTTATCAGAAATTGCATATGCAGATACGGTTGGCGCTGTTATGTCAACATTGAGTTCATTTACAGTTGCATCAACACCGATGTTTCCTGCGGAATCTGTAGCAGTAGCGGCTATATCATAGACGTTTTCAGCAAGCAGAGCAAGCTGATTATCTGCAAGGGTCCAGATTCCATTAAGATTATTTACAGCCTGCTTTGTCTGACCTCCGACAGTGAGCCAGATGGTCGCCGAAGTTTCGTTGATTGTGCCGGTGAGAGCTGGTGTCTGATCGTTTGTTGTTTTTGATGTTACTGTAACGACGGGTAATGTAATATCGATTTTCAATTCAGCTGTAGTTGCATCATCCCCGACATTGCCAAGCGTATCATTCGCGCTTGCTTCTACATCATATATACCCTCAGAAATGGTAGTAAGTAAATTATCAGGAATAGTCCAGGTACCATCACCAAGATTAACTGCTGTAAGAGTCTGTCCAGCAACTGTAACACGTACTGTATCAGATGGTGAAGTAACTGTTCCAGATATTGATGGTGTTTGATCATTTGTTGTCTTTGCATCAACGGTTACAATTGGAGCTGTAAGATTTATTCTAAGTTCATTCAGAGTTGCATCAGTACCAATGTTACCTACTGAATCAACAACAGTGACCTGAACATCGTATACAGCTTCAGGTAAAGTATTCAGAATATTGTCGGCAAGGATCCATGTTCCATTACCGTTGTTTGTTGCTGCTGCGGTCTGTCCGTTCACTGTAACGCTTATCGTTGCCCCTGGATCATTGATTGTTCCCGTAACTGTGGGAGTCTGGTCTCTTGTACTTTTTGCCGTAACTGTAACAATAGGTGCTGTTGCATCAAAATTGATTCTGAACGCATTAGATACATTGTTAGCATTCCCTGCACTATCAGTTACAACTGAAATTGGAACAGTTACAATAACTGCTCCATCAGAAGAGGGCGTAATATCTGCATTCCAAATCCTGTTGGTTGTTATATTCGTAAAGGCAGAAACGGTACCATTAACAACACTTATATCTCCTGATGTAAAACCAAGCACATCTTCGCTAAATGTTACAGTTACAGGTATTGGAGATATCTTTGTGGGAGTAGCGGTTAGGCTGCTTACAACAACAGTAGGCGCTGTAGCATCATACATTGTACTATCAAACAGAGTGCCATCTGTATAATTACCTGCCAAATCTCTAAACTTGACATAAATCTTTTTAATACCATTACCGCCTGAAGTTATATCATAACTGTTTGCGGAAGTTGTATATGGCTGATAGGCGCTCCAGACAGTCCCGTTTGAACTGAAAGCCATCGAGTCTGCACCGGCAGCAGATATTGCGATTGCCGGCATTGCTGCATTTGTGTATCCACTGTTATCTGTGATTGCTATTGAAAGAGATGTTGGTGCAGAAATATCATATTGGGTACTGTCATACACAGTGTCGGAAACATTGCCTGCTATATCCTTGAACTGTGAATAAATCTTCTTAAGCCCTTCACCGTTGTTATTTATTGGAAGATCTGTTTTCGCTGTTACATATGCCATCCAGCTGCTCCAACCTTCATTATTCACTCTGAAACGGACGCTGTCTGCACCACTGGCTGAAATAGTCAGATCCGGTTCAGAATCGTTCGTATATCCTGAATTGTCCACAACGCTGATGGCTGGAGATACAGGAGCTGATGTATCGTAATATGTACTGTCGAAAGGTGATCCGCTATTAACATTCCCGGCAATATCTCTGTAACGTACATAGATCTTCTTGCTGCCGTTTCCGCCAGCTGAAATATCAAAGCTGCTCATCGATGTTGAGTACGAAATGTAAGGAGACCAACTGAGGTTATCAAGACTGAAAGCCATTGAATCAGCACCTGTAGCATTCAGAGTAATATCAGGTGTTTTGTCTGAAGTAAATCCCTGATTATCTGTAATCACAATGGAAACTGATGCAGGAAGTACACGATCCAGTATCATGCTGTCATGAACGATAGCAGAGAGATTACCAGCTTTATCCCTAAACTCAGCTTCAACAAATTTCATCCCGTCACTACCTCCGGATATATCAATGTCGCTCTTGGAGGTTACATATGAAATCCATGAGGTCCAACCGGTACTATTGATATTAAACCTGACACTGTCTGCATTAAGTGCTGAAAGAGTCAAATCAGGTTTGCTGTCATTTGAATAGTCCTGATTATCGCTTATCAAAATAGATGGTGATGTTGGAGCTGTAATATCATAAATAGTGCTGTCATGTACCGGAGATGTACTATTACCAGCCATATCTCTAAATTCAACATAGATAAATTTCTCACCCTCGCCGTTAGATGCAATATTCAGATTGTTTTTAGCAACTGCATAAGGCTCCCAAGTAGACCAGCCTTCGCCATTAACTTGGAAACGCATACTGTCAGCACCGACAGCAGACAAGGTTATTACCGGCTGTGTCTCTTTTGTAAAGCCCTGATTATCACTAACAATTATAGATGGAGCAGCCGGAGAGGTTGTATCATACCAGACACTGTCATATGCTGCTGCTGAAATATTTCCTGCAAGATCACTGTATTCAACATACACCCTCTTCAAACCACTGCCGCTGTTCCAGACATATAGATCGTTCTTTGTAATCGAATAAGGATACCAACCGCTCCACCCTTCGCCATTAACCTGGAAACGCATGCTGTCAGCGCCGGAAGCAGAAAGTGTGAGTGCAGGTGTTTCATCTCTTGTATAATCCTGATTGTCAACAACCGTTATCGATGGTGTCGCCGGTGCAGCAATATCATATACTGTACTATCATAACAGCGTGCAACGGTTACATTTCCAGCGATATCACGGAAACGCACATCAACAGTTTTGAGTCCTTCTCCTCCGACAGATATATCAAGATTGCTCTTTGCAGTTGCAAACGGCTCATACGAACTCCAGGGGTTTGCACCAACTTTGAATGACATTGAATCAGCGCCAGTTGCAGTAATCGTAAGATCAGGAGTTGCATCATTTGTATATCCATAATTATCTGTTATCACCAAAGCCGTTGAGGAAGGAAGAGTGGTATCAAAAACTGTGCTGTCATAAACTGCTGCCGACAAATTACCGGCCATATCCTTGAACTCAGCAAAGACAAACTTCTCACCGTTTCCTGTTGCTGAAATGATGAGGTTTGACTTGGAAGTATTGTATGCCTCCCACGATGTCCACGCTCCCGTATTAACCTTAAAATGCATACTGTCTGCATTTACAGCCGAGATTGTCAAAACAGGATCGGAATCATTTGTGTATCCCTGGTTATCCGTAATAACAACCGAAGGAGCTCCAGGTGCTGTTACGTCATACACGGTCGAATCATATAGAGCACCCGTTGTAACATTTCCAGCAAGGTCACGGAAGCGGATATAGACCTTCTTTAGTGTTTGTCCACCTGCAGAAATATCAAAATTTGTCTTTGAAGTCGAATATACCTCATACGCCGACCAGCTGCCTGTATTCAATTTAAATGCCATTGAGTCGGCACCGGTTGCTCCAATTGTCAAATCCGGTTGTGGATCTTTTGTATATCCCTGATTATCAGAAATTACAATCGACAACAGCGAAGGCATTGTATTATCGTACATCGTACTGTCATAAAGTAGACCATCAGATTCATTGCCAGCCAAATCTCTGAAGCGTACGTAAATCCGTTTTAATCCATCACCACCTGCTGTAATGTCAAAGTTAGTTTTAAGAACATTGAATGCCTCATAACTGCTCCAGCCACCGCTCTCAAGCTTGAATGACATGGAATCCGCACCCGATGCAGCTACAGCGATATCTGGCTGACCATCTTTTGTAAATCCGCTATTATCTGTAACAACAAGAGAAAGAGTTGAGGGAGCAGAAACATCATATGTCGTACTATCATATGTTTGCGCACTTATATTACCAGCAAGATCTTTGTATTCAGCATATATATACTTTAATCCCTCACCATTTGTAGAGATTGATACATTGCTTATAGAAGTTGCATATGGGAGCCAGGTGCTCCAACCTTCACCACCAACCTGAATACGTACACTATCAGCACTGGCTGCTGAAAGCGTAAGTTCAGGTGTTGCATCTTTAGTAAAGCCGCTGTTATCGGTAATTAGAATGGAAGGAGAAGCAGGTGAAGAAACATCAAAAATTGTACTATCATATACGATTGCAGATGAATTGCCTGCTTTATCCCGGAACTGTATCTGAACCTTTTTTAATCCTTCACCATTAACGGAAATATCAAGATCACTCTTTGATACTGAATAGGCAAGCCAGGAAGTCCAGCC
>JAEUSG010000498.1 GCA_016788315.1 Fibrobacterota bacterium
CACCACACATTAATGAATGACACATCTAGTTGGCACCATGTCGTTATTGTGTACGATAAGATGACCGGGAAAGCTATTCAATATTTCGATGGTACTTTTAAGGGTGATGTTACTGTTTCGTATGTAGACAATCAAAACCTCGGAATATACATTGGCAATTCTCTAGGATGTTCTGCAGCCGGTTATTTCAAGGGATATATCGATGAAGTGGCTGTTTATGATAAAGCTATCACGTCTACCCAAATTGATTCTCTCTATCATATAGGTAGTTGGCCGATATTGAATTCTCCTCCAATTATTTCAACTGACTCCGCCTCAATGACTCCAACCGCCACAGTTGGTTCAGCATATACAGATACAGTAAAAGCCACAGATGCCAACAGTGATCCCATTACTTTTACTTTCATCGATAGCGTCGCAGGCATGTCTCTTACAAGTGCAGGCGTACTAACTTGGACACCTGTTTCGGACGATGTAGGCGCAAAGCATGTTAGTGTAAGATCAAGTGATGGTACGGGGGGAGCAGATACCGTTAGCTGGACAATTACGGTAAGTCCAGATCCGGTTGGCCTAAAAGCATACTACCCTTTTATTGGTAACGCAAATGATATTAGCGGAAATGGAAATAATGGCACAGTGAGTGGGGCAACTCTAACAGCAGATCGTTTTGGCGCATCAAACAACGCCTATTTCATTAACACAGGATCAAACTACATTGATATGGGAACTGGAATACCGAAAGATAGTACTTATTCGATCAATTTTTGGATTAACACCAGTCAGTGGGTTACATCTAAGTACATTATCTATTATAGTTCTTCTGGTTGGCATGGCTGGGTTGTTCTTACAGAGTTTGACTCGCTAAAGCTGAAGCATTATAATGGTGTTAACAATTCCGTTGATCTATCATATCCTCTTTCAAACATAAATCAAAACCAATGGCATATGGTTTCGTTTACTATGAGCCCAAGTAGTCGTAAAATGTATGTTGATAATATCCTTGTTGCACAGCAATCCTCATATTCTAAATTAGACGTAGTTCAGACAGTTCCTTTATCGGTTGGAGAAAAAACTTCATCGGCCAATTTGCCGATGAAGTTTGATGATTTTGGCTATTGGTCAAAAGTTGTCTTGACAGCAGCACAAATAGATTCGCTTTATAAATTGGGAGGTTATCCTGGAACAGCAGCTAGTGTTCCAAATATCACAACGGAACCAACAGCTCAAAGCAAAACTGTAGGAGAGAGTGTTACTTTTACTGTTGTTGCATCCGGTATTCCGGCACCAACTTATCAATGGCGAAAAGATGGCACTGATATATCTGGTGCGACGAGTTCTAGCTATACGATTGCAACAATTGCACTGGCTGATACCGGCAGGTATTCGGTTATCGTTACAAACAATCAAGGTAGCGATACAAGCAGCGCAGTTCAGCTTACTGTCAATCCAGTGTCAGGACTGGTTGCTTATTATCCATTCACTGGAAATGCTAATGATGTAAGTGGAAACGGATACAACGGTACAGTAAGTGGTGCTACACTTTCATCAGACAGATTTGGGAATTCTAATTCTGCATATAAATTCAATGGATCAAATTATATAGATATTGGAAATTCTGTTTTAGCAACAAATTCTGATTTTTCAATTTCTTTATGGTACAAAGG
>JAEUSG010000670.1 GCA_016788315.1 Fibrobacterota bacterium
GTAATCGGTGAAGCGGTATTCATGACGGGCAGTCCTCTAGAGAGTCCGTCGGTTGAACCCATGGAAATAGTTCTTACTACTCCCTCACCAAGCTGCTGGCTGACCTCAAGCGTTAGATTCCATTCACCGCCTTCGGTCGAAGGATTGGTAACCTTAAGTGCTGTTTTAATAGGGGGAAGGCTTTTTTCAGGAAACTCAACATCAACCACCGCTCCAGTTACCTGACGAATCTTACCATTTACTTCTTGCGCTGCCATATATGCTCCTTACTTTAGCCTTTAATCGATTCTGCACCGCTGACGATTTCAACCAGTTCTCTTGTTATAACCGCCTGCCTGAGCTTGTTTTTCTGAAGTGTTGTACTATCTATTAGGTCGTTAGTGTTACGTGTAGCGCTGTCCATAGCACTCATTCTTGCAGCGTGTTCAGCAGTAGATGACTGCTGACAGGCATGGAAAATGGTATAACTGACAGCACGTTTAGCCAGTTTATCAAGTACTATATCTTCGTCAGGTTCAATGAGTATTGCTCCGCTGCCTGACTTTTTTTCATTTTTTGAGGCCACAGGCAAAAGCCCCACTGTTTGCGGGACAAATGAAATTGCCGATCGAAATTCGGTATACATCAATGCAACTTCCTGAACTGTACCTGACGTATAGTCTGCCATCAATTTCATCGCCACGTTTTCTGTTTTGGAAAAATCGAAACTCTGTATACCAGCATCTCCGGAAGTTGAAATTTTTTCCCAGCTTTTAGACTTATAATACTCGTGCCCCTTTTTACCAATAGTTATCACAGCAGGGACAAAACCTTCTTCTTTCTTTTTTCTAAGATATGCATCAGCTTCGCGGAAAAGAGCACCGTTAAAACTGCCGCACAACCCTCTATCGGCGGTTATCAAAACCAAAACAGATTTCGGCTCACCAGACTCCAGCTTGACAGCATTCCTAAATAGAGGATGTTCTCTTTCCTGAGGTGTTCCGGCAAAGAGCGAAATCATTTCATCAAGCGCATGCTTATACTTATTTGACTCGACAAGCTTATCCTGAGCCTTACGAAGCTTTGTGGCCGAAATCATCTTCATCGCGCGCGTGATTTTGCGCATCGACTTAAGAGACTGGATCTTACGATTTAAATCTTTAATGCTTGCCATTATGACTTCTTAAATCTTCCTTTGAATTCCTGCATTGCTGCAAGAACGTCCTTTTTATAATCATCGTTAAGAGCTTTTGTATGCTCGAGTCCCTTATAAAGTTCTACTCTCATGGTTCTGAAATATTCAAGCATTTCAGACTCAAAACGATGTACATCTTTTATAGCAACATCATCCAGAAAACCGTTTGTAGCGGCAAATATTGAAAGAACCTGCTGGATAATAGGATATGGCTTATACTGGTTCTGAACCAATAGACGTAAGAGTCTTTCGCCCCTTGCAAGCTGCCTTCTTGTTGCAGGATCAAGGTCTGATGCGAACTGAGAGAATGCTGCAAGTTCTCTGAACTGAGCAAGTTCAATACGTAAAGGACCGGCAACCTGTTTCATAGCCTTAATCTGGGCGCTGCCGCCAACTCGTGACACAGATATACCGACATTCATGGCAGGACGCTGACCTGCATTAAACAGCTCTGTATCAAGAAAGATCTGGCCATCTGTAATTGAGATAACATTTGTCGGGATATAGGCAGAGACATCACTTGCCTGTGTTTCAATAATTGGTAGAGCGGTAAGAGAGCCGCCTCCTTTGGCATCACTCATTTTAGCAGCTCTTTCAAGGAGACGTGAGTGAAGATAAAAAACATCGCCGGGATAAGCTTCACGACCTGGAGGTCTGCGTAAAAGAAGAGATATCTGTCTATATGCCTGGGCCTGTTTTGTCAAGTCGTCGTAAATAATAAGAGCATGCTTGCCGTTATCACGATAATATTCTGCCATTGTAACACCGCAATAAGGTGCTATATACTGCAAAGCAGCAGGCATTGAGGCTGTCGCACAGATAACAGTGGTATACTCCATTGCGCCATGCTGTTTAAGTTTTTCTACAACCTGAACAACAGAGGACTGTTTTTGTCCGATAGCTACGTAAAAGCAGTAAACACCTTTACCCTTCTGACTTATGATTGCATCAATTGCAATTGCAGTTTTGCCGGTTTTTCTGTCGCCGATTATGAGTTGTCTCTGACCACGGCCGATTGGTGTCATTGCGTCAACAGCTTTGATACCTGTTTCCAGTGGTTCGCAAACATCCTGCCTATCAACTATACCGGGCGCATTCATTTCAATCTGCCTCTTTACAGGGCAGCGGATTTCGGGACCATCATCAAGCGCATTTCCGAATGGGTCAACTACCCTGCCAAGGAGTCCTTCTCCGACAGGAACTTCGGCAATTTTACCTGTTCTTTTTACCTGCATGCCTTCCTTAATGGAAGCACCTTCACCAAAAAGAGTGACACCAACATTGTCCTCTTCAAGGTTGATTGTTGCACCGATAGTTCCATCTTCGAATTCGACCATCTCTCCGGCCATTACACCGGAAAGTCCAAAAACTCGGACAATACCATCGCCAATTTGTAAAACAGTACCTACTTCATATTCTCGGCAGCAGTTCTCAAATTCTGAGAGCTGTTTTTTAAGAATTGCAGACACCTCTTCGGGCTTCAAGTTGACATTCATTAATATTTCTCCGAAAGTTCTTTTTCGACCAGTGCAAGCTGGCCGGCTATGGAATAATCGTATACAATATCTCCAAGCCGCAGCTTGAAGCCTCCAATAAGTTCTTCATCTACCGACAGATTCAGCATCACTTTTTTCCCGTTGCTGTCGGAAAGTTTTTTAGTCAGTTTTTCAACAAAAGTAATATCCAGTTTCCTGCTTGATATCAGTTCACCTTCTAAAAGTCCTCTATTGAATGCAACCTTTTCCAGGAAGTCACTACAGATGTCAAGCAGCAGATAGAGTCTCCCACGATCGTTAAGAAAGCGGATGAAACGCAGTGTTTCAGGATGAGTATTACTTCCAAAAATGGTTTCAACAGTCTTTAAACGTTCTAACGAAACAAGACTACGGTTTCGTAAAAACGAAACAAACTCAGGACTACCGTCACCAACAGTCCGGATCTGATCGATATCAAAAACCAGCTTATCAACTATATTTTGCTCTTCAGCATACTTCATGAGCGCGGTTGCATACCGCGCAGCAATGCGACCGTAGCTCATTTATTTCCTATAATCTCTTCTATATACTTTTCTGTAAGCTCATAGTTTTTTTTATCGTCAAGCTTTTCACGAATAAGTTTTTCAGCTACTGCAACAGCAATTGATGCCGTTTGCCTGCGAAGATGATTGCTTGCTTTTTCTGTTTCAGTTTCAATCATTCTTCGCCCTGTTTCGATGATCTTTTCAGATTCTTCGAGGGCCCTTTTATTGACATCCATTGCAACTGTCTGTGCAGATTCCCTGGATCTGTTTATGATATCGATACTCTTTTCATCAGCTTCGGCAATAATTTTTTCTGCTTTTTCTTGCGCCTCTGACAGAACAATTTTTGCTTTTTCAACTTCGTCCATTGCATTCTTGATTTTTTGTTCACGTTCCTCAAGCATCTTTAGTAAAGGACGCCAGGCGAAACGGCCCAAAATAACAAGAAGGAGTCCGAACACCACCCAGGTCCATATCACCATGCCTGGATCAAGACGGAGAAGCGGGTTTGTCCCTCCGCCATCCGCCTTCGGATGCACCTGAACTTCGGCGTGTGTTGTAATTGTGTCTTTCATTTTGCGAGAATGAAGCAGAGGATGACACTGAACCAGGCCAAGCCTTCAACAAGGGCTGCCGACAGAATCATAAACTGCATAATATTACCTTTAGCCTCAGGCTGCCTGGCAACTGCTGACGCTGCTGCACTTCCGATGAGACCGATACCAACACCGGCACCCACAGTGACTAATCCCATTCCTATTGCGGCAAGACCTGCATTCATATGATTTACTCCGTTTTTAATGGTGGTTACTAAGCATTGAGCCAATATAAATTGCTGATAACATTGTAAAGATCATCGCCTGAAGAAACACAGCCAGCACTTCTATAAGATCCAGCAAAAGTCCCATCCCAAGCGCTGGAATTCCTACATAGCCGAAAAGAATAACGAGAGATACAATTGCACTAATAGCAATATGTCCGCCAAGCATATTTCCAAAAAGCCGCATAGTTAAAGCTAGAGGCTTCGTTATTAGACCCATCAATTCTAGAGGAAACAAAATTACGTACATTACTTTTGGAACTCCGGGTGGCAGAAAAAGTTTAAAGAACCCAATTAAACCATGTTTGCGAAGTCCGGCAGCAACCATGATAACTAAGGTTATCGATGCTAGACCAGCTGTAACGTTAATATTTGCCGTTGCTGGAGCAAAAACAGGTATTAGTCCCAAAAGATTAAGCAAAAGAATAAAGAAAAAAACAGTTAGAAAATAGGGCAGAAAAAAGCGCATCTCTTTTTCGTCCATATGCGGGGCTATAAGTTCGTCTCGAATATATAGAACCAATGCCTCTACAGCAAGACCAAACTTACCCGGCACTTTAGAAGGATCTTTTTTGAGGTAAAAGACAAAAAGGAAAACAAGAATAGAAAACGCAAAAAGCATCATCAGAAGATGTAGCGAAAGCTTTATTTCTATTGGGCCGATAAAAAAAATAGTTTTACCAAACTTAATATCAACAAATGGGAAAGGGTGCCATTCACCGGAGTTGGACATATGGTGTTCGATGTAAGCATTATCGAATTTCTGTGTACCGTCGGACCCTTCTGAAGCATTAACATTCGACAACAAAAACATTGATACAAAAAGAATTATGTACTTTGACATCATACGATCCTTTTTGCCGCAAGCTGCAGTTTCATAGAACGCATTTCGAATAGTATCCATACCGGAAATGAAGATAGAAGTCCCACAGAAAATGGTATCAGCCAATGCTTCATATATTTTGTTAAAAACAGCAGCGAAACCATTATGGCCATCATACGGATAATTGTCATCGCAAGTGGGATAAATAGAGACAGCTTATAGCCTTTATCGGACGCCTGTTTTTGAATAAGAATTGCTGGATAGAATAGAAGAGCTGCAAGAAACCAACCCGACAACGCAGCTTCCCGCATCTGCACAAGTGCAGGATGAAGGGTAGCAGCAGCAACAATAGTAAGCATAATAAGCGGACTAAATTTAACTACCAGGTCAATCGGTCTTGTCATCGTTCTTTTTTCCTTCAAGAATCATAGCCTTGACAACTTCATAGAACGCCCAAACTAATCCAAGTATTGCTCCACCGAGAGTGAAGGCATAATCTCCGCCAGTTCTTTTATCTATGAAGTGACCAATTAGAGAAAGAACACCAACACCGGCAAAGAAATTACTACCGAGCATAATATACTTTTTTGAAGAATTAAATTTCATGATATTACCATTAAAAGTATTTATGTGACAAACTTATCATAATACCGTAATTATCAAACCGGCCAAAGGTGCCAGACGTATGCGCAATAGGACACAAGTAGAAAGCTTCCTTCACCTCGACTAATTTTAAGCCCAGTCTTCATAAGAGGAATCAAAACTGCGGCCATAACTGCCATTATTAATAGATCTACGTTCCCGATACCCGAGGCGTCAAGTGGAGTAATAGTTCCGGAAATACCGATAATTGCGAGAATATTAAATATGTTTGAACCTACAATATTGCCTACGGCAATATCCTGTTCTCCTTTAATGGCGGCAACGATAGAGGTTGCAAGTTCAGGTAGACTAGTTCCGGCAGCAACAATGGTCAACCCTATTACAGCGTCTGAGATTGACATCATTCTAGCCAGATCGACAGCCCCTTTAACAAAAAGCTGCGAGCCTACAATTAACAAACCAAGCCCAAGAAAAGTAAATCCGGCATCCGCGAAATTGCTGCCATTAACTTTACCCGCGCTTTTGTCCACTTGAGGTATTGCAAGTTCGACCGATTCACGCTTTCCCAATTTTATTGTAGTTACAGTGTAAACAATAATACCTGCGAGCAGGATAAGTGCTTCAAAGCGTTCAATAGCGCCATTTCTCAGAAAGAAAACTAATAGCATCGATGCAGCAAGAACTATAGGCATATCAAGCCGAATAACCTTGATATGAACTTTTAGCGGACAAATTATTGCAGATATCCCAAGAATAGCAGCTATGTTAAATATGTTTGAACCCACAACATTGCCAACCGCAATATTGCCGAAACCAGAAAGCGCCGACCTAACACTGACAACAAGTTCCGGGGCACTTGTTCCAAATGCAACTATAGTCAAACCTACAACAAGAGATGAAACTCCATGTCTGAGAGCAAAACGGGAACTGCCCTTAACAAGCCATTCTGCACCGAAATAGAGAAGCACTAAACCAACAAGTAAAAACAGAACCATCATATAATTGTGCTCCTGTTAAATTACAGTAACTGATATTTTTTCTTTATCTACCATATCTTTTATATTTCCAGAATTGGTGTTTGTAACAAAAACCCAAAGCAATGCCCCAATTCTGATATGGCTATTCGACATAATATAAGTTCTAACGTCATTGATGATGTGATTGTTCAAACTATTGTAATCAACTAGAAGAGCCATAGGCAGATCACTCAACAAATCATGTGACAGATTTGAAATAAATTTCTCATACCTAATACTTTTTGGCTCATTATTCAATGTTCGCTCCAGCAACTCAATAGTCTCCGGCTTTGAGTAGAACTTATTTCTGAATAACCAGGGTGCCTTTATAAGCCCCATTTTTACCGCAGCGCGTGGAAATTCTTTGCGACGACAATCTGTCATCTTTTTTACAGACCATACCGAAGCCACTGACTGAACTACTGAAAAACAATCATCCATTACAACAGGAATGTATTCTTCCCTATCACACTTCATTATTATCGCACGCTGATTAAGGTGCAACACATTACCCATTCTTTGAAAGACCCCTATTTCATTTTTGATCGAATTATTTATGTCTTTCAGGTATGCTTTATCTTTGTCAATAAACATAATTACCATCTTTCTTATATTTCCAAAACATATGGATATAGAAAATCCCTAGAGTCCTGGATAGTTAAATAGTTCTACTGGTATAATTGAAAGATGGTTGCTAAATAAGAAGAACTGTTGACGAAATAATATGCTGATTTATGGTTTTGCAGGATATGCCAACAACTACCTGTTTTACCAAGTAAAAATTTTGAACACTATACTCAGAACTATCATGTCTATACTTTATAAACTGTGCAACAGGTAGTCGTTCTCTACCACGTTGAGGAAAATCAACCTGATCGTTTTGAGTATCTATTATTTGTTCACAAACAGATGCTTCATTGGCATTAAAAAATACTTCATGTTCTCCGACATACAAAAATGAAACAAGGAGAACGATTGACAAAGAAACACAAATATGGCATTTAAATAAATTCATACGAATTGAAATCTATTATTTCTCAATTACAGAAGCAACATAATTTGGTGAACGGGTAGATTCCGCTCCTCCAAACAGTAGTTCTATAAAGCCTCTATCTTCATTACGGAAAAAGAGATAGACATGATCACCATCTTTCAATACTGTATTTCCTTTTGCGGCAATCAAATCTCGACCACGAACAACAATCACAATTGCGGCATCCTGTGGAAATTCAATATCCTTTATAGCAGCACCACAAACAGCTACCTCAGGCGAAACATAAAACGCTTCCAATTCCGATGTCAGTAGGGCTGGTGAATTTATTTCCAATCCCGTTTCCGGAGCTGGTTTTACATCAATCAACAGCTTCAACTTACCTGTAACATAACGGATTGTAGCACCAGGTATTATGCAGCTGAACATAACAATGCAAAACACAATATTGAAAGCCTTTTCCGCCCCGTCAACATTTCCAAGCACGGGATATATTCCGATAATAATTGGAACCGCGCCACGAAGACCAATCCAAGATACATACACCATTTCTTTCATGCGATATCTAAATGGAAACAGACAAATCAAAACAGCCAACGGGCGGGCAAATAAAGCTAAAGCAAGTGCCAGTGCAAGGCCGACAGGAGCAATTTCCAGCACTTGGGACGGAAAAACAAGGAGTCCCAGCATCAAAAACATACATACCTGACTAAGCCAGGCAAGAGCACCATGTATTCTAATAAGTCCCGAGCGATATGGAAGTCGTTTACTCCCTAGGACTACTCCTGTTAAAAAGACCGCCATAAATCCGCTACCATGAAATACTGTTGCTAGACCGAATGAAACACATGCAAAAGATAGCGTTAGTACCGGAACAAGCCCTACCGTTGACACTCTAATTCTTGACAATAGAAAGTGTCCGACATATCCCACTAATATTCCAACAAGACAACCAACAATCAACTGTAAAGGAACTTGCAATAGTGTCTCAAGACCAGGCTTTTGTCCTGTCAGCACCACTCCCATAACAGTAGTTGTCAGGATGAGAGCCATCGGGTCGTTCATACAGCTTTCCACTTCAAGCGTTCGACCAAGTCGAGGTTGAAGATGAAGACTGCCACCACGAAGAACTGAAAAAACAGCTGCCGCATCAGTTGACGATACAATAGCACCAACAAGCATGGCAACTTGCCACGGAATCCCAAGCCACATTGCTATGAGAGTTAGAAAACCTGCCGTTAAAACAACACCAAGCGTTGCAAGGAGTGCCGTAGGAGCGATAACTTGACGAATTGATGTTGCAGAGGTATTTAGACCGCCTTCGAATAGAATCAGACAAAGAGCGATTGTGCCTACTCGTGCTGCTAGACCGTAATCATCAAAATATATGCCACCTATCCCCTCAGAGCCGCCCAATATGCCAAGTGCAAGAAAGAGGAGTAAAATTGGCACACCAAGTCGA
>JAEUSG010000688.1 GCA_016788315.1 Fibrobacterota bacterium
TATATACGGCATATTTTTCTTCCTTCTTATAGCGGCAATAGCTATCGGCAGCTTCTCTCTTGCTGTTGCTGCAAGACGAGAGACTGAAATTGCAAGAATGCGTGCAAACTTTATTGCCGGTGTTTCACATGAACTAAAGACACCTTTGACATCAATACACATGTTATCAGATATGCTGAAATCTGGGAAAATCAAGGATGAGGTTAAAAAGTTAGAATACTATTCCGTGATCAATAAAGAGAGCGACAGGCTCAGCGGTCTTATTAACAGGATTCTTGATTTTTCAAAAATAAATGAAGGAAAAATATCGTATGATTCTTTGCCGGTAAATTTAGACTCTGTAGTTGATGAGGCGCTTATGTCGCTCTCAGCACTTCTGGATGAAAAGGATGCCGAAGTTGATCGCTACCGTGCAAAGGAATCTCTTGTTATTTCCGGCGACAAAAAGATGCTTGTTCAGGTTGTTATTAATCTGCTTGAAAACTCAGTTAAGTATTCCACCGGAAAACCTCATATTGTAATAAGCTGCCATGCTGAAGGGCAATTTGCATCATTATCAGTACGCGACCACGGAATCGGCATTAAAACCGGAGAGGAAAAACTCATCTTCGGAGAGTTTTTCAGAGGTGCTTCCGAACAGGTCAAGAGTGTTTCTGGTACCGGACTTGGACTCTCTATTGTAAGTAAAATTGTTGAACAGCATAATGGTTCAATTTCCGCAAGGAATGCGGATGGGGGCGGATTAATTGTAGAGGTATTGTTTCCAATAGCATGAAAAGAGAATAACAGGAGAATGATAAGTGAAGAGAAAGATTGCAATAGTTGAAGATGAAGAAGCAATACGGATGGGGCTTCGCGACAGTCTTGAAATTGAAGGCTATTCTGTAGTCGCTGCAGAGGACGGATTGAAGGGTGAGAGCCTTATTTTGTCTGAAAAACCAGATCTTGTTCTACTGGATATAATGATGCCCGGCATAGATGGTTTGACAGTTTGTAAACGGATTCGCGAAAAGGGTTTTCAAGGCTTCGTACTAATGCTTACCGCAAAAAAGGAAGAACTGGATAAGGTTGCCGGTTTTCGTGCAGGGGCGGATGACTATATGATTAAACCTTTCAGTCTTATGGAGCTGCTTGCAAAAATCAAAGCGGTTTTCCGTAGATTTGATTCAGCGTCAGGCGGAGAAGCTGATCGGATTATTACCGGCAGACTTGAAATTGATATTAAGCGATACGAAGTTAAGTTAGATGGACAACTGATTGATCTTCCAGGAAAGGAGTTTGACATTTTAAAATACCTTTCTCAGCATCCTGATGAAGTTGTTTCCCGGGACGATCTTCTAAATGCCATTTGGGGATATGATGTCTTTCCGTCAACAAGAACAATCGACAACTTCATGGTCAGATTGCGTCAGAAACTTGAAGTATCCCCGGAAAATCCGGAAATAATCAAAAGCATAAGGGGAGTAGGATACAAATTCTGTACGGAGAAATTGATTAGATGATATTGCATCTAAAGAGAGTTCTAATTCTAATGACTTTGCTGACTTTCTCTTCTGCAGTGTTTTCTGCAGAGAGTAATGATGCCGACTCTCTTTTGGAAGCTGGCTTGATGGAATTCAAGTACAATAGAAACCCTGTCAAAGCTGCTGAAGTCTTCAGAAAAATCATAAATTTAAGAGGCGTAGAGCCTAATATAACTGAAGCAGCCCGCCGTTCTCTCGCATTGTGTCTGTCGGAAAAACCTATCTCATCCAAACCGCTTATGCAGTTTGCTGCCGACACAGGTAGAAACCTCCTTATTTATCGCGACAAAACAGCTTCCGGAATTGTTACAATAAAAGAGTGTGGCGGAGATGCCCTTCTTATATACTCTAACGGCACTATGACAAGAGTTTCACCCGCAGGTCTTCGAATATGGTCTAAAACACTTTCTGTTGCCCCAGGTATTGCTGTTACAGACGGATCTTATATTGCTTTGGTCGAAAGTGCAAATGTTATTGCTGTATATTCTGCCGCTGATGGAAAACTTAAATGGAGAACACGCTTCTATTCTTCAATTGTCTCTCTTAATCTTCCCCCAAAAGCAAATGCAGTTGCGGTCCTCCTTCGTAATGGTAAACTGAGCTACTGTAAATCAGATGATGGTACTCCACTTTGGTCAGCCAATGTTCCACGAAATGGTGAATTGGCTATAAGAGCTGCAAATACCAAGGTCATAGTTGTCGCTGAAGGCGGACGCAACAGCCATTGTCTATCCTCATACGATGGTGAACCGGTATGGAGTCTTGCTACGCATAATGTTAAAGCCTCTTTCCTGCTTGATGATGGTTATGTTGTTGTAGGAACCTATTCAATACAGAACCTCGACCCGCTTACCGGTCGACAGCGCTGGATAATTTCAACTAATAATGCTATTGCAAGTGCAGTTCATGACCGCGAAGGTAAAATAGCAGTACTTGAATACGATGGCAGATTGTCAATACTAGATGCATCAAATGGAAAATCAATCAATACATTTCCCGCAGTACAGGGACGACTTGTTGCACTATACGACGATTTAGTTGTTTGCCTGGATACCAGAGGCCGGTTTTATAGTTGGAATATTTCCGGGCGTGCTATGTGGAAATATGGAACATCTGAACTTGAAAAAATTGAACTGGCTAGACTGTCAACTGTAATCGCTGTGTACACTGACAATAACGGATTTATGCTTATTAATCCATTTGTTGCCGGACAGGCTGATCGTAGAGCTGTTGTAAATCTTTCAAGAGCAGACCAATATCTTAAGACAGGAATGGTTGAACTTGCGCTTAAGCTTGCAAGAACAGTCATAGATGAAATAGAGCCGGGTAATACTGAGGCTGCAGTTATTGCCGCCACTGCCATTCAGCGCGGAAGCGACAAGCTTAGTGCTCTTGATGCATGGGATT
>JAEUSG010000689.1 GCA_016788315.1 Fibrobacterota bacterium
ACTCTCATCTATATTGTAAATAATACTCCATCAGTTGCAATAACCTCCCCGCGTGCCGACTCTGTGATTTCGGGTACAGCAGTTGTGCTTTTCACAGCTGCAGCAGTTGCACCTGCAACGATAGCTTCAACAGCTATATCAATCGATGGAGGAGCATTCAGAGCAACATCTGCAGCTACTTCCGACACAATTGATACACAATCACTTACAGATGGAGATCATACTGTACAGATTAAAGCTATTGACAATAATGGCAAATCTGCACTTTCCAGCACATTGAAGTTTGTTGTAAGAAATATGCCATCGGTTGTAATAACCTCTCCAAAGGCAGACTCTGTAATTTCTGGAACAGCCGTAGTGCTTTTCACCGCTACCGCAGTTTCACCCGCAACGATAGCATCAGCAGCTATATCAGTCGACGGAGGAGCATTCAGAGCAACATCAGCAGCAACTTCTGACACAATTGATACTCAGTCGTTAACAGATGGAGATCACACTGTTCAGATCAAAGCTACTGACAACAATGGCAAATCTGCACTTTCCACCACACTGAAGTTTGTTGTAAGAAACATGCCATCAGTTGCAATAACCTCTCCACGTGCTGACTCTGTCATATCTGGAACTGCGGTTGTTCTCTTTACCGCTACCGCAGTTTCACCCGCAACGATAGCATCAGCAGCTATATCAGTCGACGGAGGAGCATTCAGAGCAACATCAGCAGCAACTTCTGACACAATTGATACTCAGTCGCTAACAGATGGAGATCACACTGTTCAGATAAAGGCCACTGACAACAATGGCAAATCTTCACTTTCCAGCACACTGAAGTTTGTTGTAAGAAATATGCCAACAGTTACAATAACCTCTCCTCGAGCAGACTCTGTAATTTCGGGAACAGCAGTTGTACTCTTTACCGCTTCAGCAGTTTCACCAGCAACGATAGCTTTAACAGCAATATCAGTCGATGGAGGAGCATTCAGATCAACCTCAACAGTTTCTTCAGATACAATTGATACTCAGTCGCTAACAGATGGAGATCACACTGTACAAATTAAAGTAACTGACAATAATGGTAAAACAGCAAATTCTGTTGTATTGAAGTTTGTAGTTGCAAATAGACCTTCTGTGATAGTTACAGCACCTGCAGCAGATGCAAGACTTTCCGGAACTGTGGTCGCGCTATTTACGGCTACAGCAGTCTCTCCGGCAGTAATTGAATCTACCTGGATCAGTATAGATGGCGGTTTATACAGAGCGACATCAACTAACATTTCTGATACTATTGATACACGCCTTTTCGCAGAGGGAACACACTATTTCAGAATAAAAACTTCTGACAATAATGGCAAAGAGGCAATATCTGAGGTTAGAAAATTCAATATTAACAATCTGCCTACAGTTTCACTATCCTATCCTACAGCTGGAAGCGTACTTTCCGGTATTGACACAGTCAGATTCACAGCAGTTCCGATATCGCCTGCTCTAATCGAATCAACTTGGATGAGCATAGATGGGGGCAGTTGGAGAGCAACAACTTCACCTACAGTATGCGTACTTAATACAGTTGATCTTGTTGATGGTACTCACTCAGTACAGATTAAGGCTCGCGATAACAATGGCAAAACAGATTACTCATCAAGAGTAAATCTCATTACAAGAAATGCTCCGACAGTTGCCATTACATATCCTGCTGCCGGTCAATATGTTTCCGGTACTGTTACTGTTAGATTTACCAGTCAGTTCGTTGCACCAGCCGTTCTTGACACTATTGAGGTGTCAATAAATGGTGGGCTATATGTTGCTGCGTCAACAGAATCAACGTACGTTTGGGATACCAGAACTCTTAACGATGTAGAACATTCCATAAAAGTACGAGTGCGTGATGACAGAGGTAAACTTGGTGAATCTGAAATTCTGCTTGTAAAAGCAGATAACAGAGCACCTGTTGTTACCGATGCGAAACTTAATTATGGAACCTATTCAGCAGTAACCGCTTCCGGCAGAATTTCTTTTTCTGCCACTGTTTTCGATCGTGAAAGTTCATTAATGGGCAGCGGAGTAATATTGAGAGTTCCAGCATTAAGCCAGGATTCTGTTTTACTAAATGATAATGGGACAAATGGTGACACAATCTCAGGTGACCATATTTTCACCACCGCTCTTGTTCCAACAGGTCTTACGTCAGGTCCAATACCGTACTCAATAACTGCGACAGACCTATTAGGAAACAGGGTCACAATAAACGACACATTCTACTATGATGCGGTTCCTCCATCAATAACCATTAACGTGCTTCCAATAGCAGTAAATGGCAGCAGCCAGCTCAACGGTTTTGTATATGTTGACAACATAGAGCTTTCAATTGCTTATAAGGATTTAAACTCAGGAATACTTTCAGGTAAACTTACTATTACTGATAGCACAGGTAGTGTACTTCTGCCGGAATCACCAATGACGATACCTGCCACAGATACTTTACTCATACGCACAGTTAAGCTTCGTGAAGGAGTAAATTTCATCTCAGCAACCGTAACTGACAAAGCAGGCAACAGTTCGTCCGCAACTTCCCGCCTGACGTTTGTACCACCCAAGGTTATATCAACAGTTGGAAGTGCCGGAGGTAAAGTCATTAATCCTAACGGTACATCGATAGACATTCCTGCCGGAGCACTTTTTGAACCGGCAGCAATTACAATTATAAGAATAGAACGTAACGAGCTTCCTGAACCAGAGAAGAGCGGTATACACCTGATAGGTCCAGCTTATGTATTCGGTCCCGATGGCCTCATATTCAAGAAAGATGTTACAATCAGCTTCTCTTACACAAAAGCGGACCTTGATCCTGACAGAGATGGCATGTCAAATTATGCAGCCGAATCACTTGCAGTTTACTTTCTCGAAAATGGCAAATGGATTATTGCAGGCGATGCGGTTACAGATACTCTTTCCAAGCTAGTACAAGTACAGGCAAACCACTTTACGATATACGCAATAGGCACAAGAGCTGAGGCTCCTATGAAGACAAAAAGTTACTGGACAAAAAACCCTATCTTGCGTACAGAACAGTCCTCGTTTGTATATGAACTACCGGAAGGGGGAAGTGTCAGCCTTTCCATTTTTGATGCAGCAGGCGACCTTGTTAGAATTCTTATTCCCGAAAACACAAACAGGGCATCCGGTTCGTACTCTGTTAAGTGGGATGGAGCTAATAGTAGCAACAGATATTGCGGTACGGGACTATACTTTTATCTGTTCAAAGCGGTGACCCCTTCAGAAACGACCAGAATCAAAAAACCTGTAGCCATAATTAACCGGTAATCAGGAGGAACATATTATGAAAACTATTATAAAAATATCAGTAACAATTGCGATTATCTGTACTATGCTATTCTCAAAGCCTCTTGACATGGGGATGGGAGCGCGTCCTGCCGCTATGGGAGGTGCATTTACTGCTTTTTCCGACGATGTAAACTCAGCCTACTGGAATCCAGCCGGCATGAGTTCACTTACGAAGTTGCAGATTGGCATTACAAATCAGATTAACCCTGAATTTTTAGGAGCAAACTACAATCTTGTATCCGGTGTCTTTCCACTTAAAGAATTCAGCGTCGGATTCAGTTGGCTTATGCAGAACGCTTCACTGGAAGAGGGAGACCCGGACAATGCGCTCGAATACAGAGAAGATCTTTGGAGAGAACACCAATTTTCTCTCTCTTTTGCCTACCAGCTTTGGAAGTCTTTCCTAATCTTTAAAGAAACAAGCGTTGGTGTAAATCTTAACCGCTATTCATATTCAACTGACAATTACCATGGCGCAGGCGTTGGTTTTGATGCTGCTTTTAAAACATTATTTCCATACGGAATCAGTCTCGGTTTCCTTGCACGATCTGTCGCAGCAGATATTGAAGGTGAAATGTTTGAGCCGGAATATCGATTGGGTCTTGGATATTCAAAAACTTTCAATAAAATGCATAAGTTGTCTGTCGGATCAGATGTAGCAATGAAAAAAGATATTGAATATTCAAACAGTGAGACATTGGAAGCGAGTGAATTTATTATCAAACTTTTTGAAGGTATTGAATACTCGTTGCTGATGGTAAAAGACATAATTCCTTCAGCAAGGATTGGTGTTAATATGAGTCCATTGTCAGATCGTGATGGAGGGTTTTACCTTAATGCTACAGGTGGGATCGGTATAACTTATAAGAACTATGGACTTGACTACGCCGTCAAATACAACACCACCTCTGACTATGGATTGGGCATGTTCCACCAGGTTTCTTTTATATTCAGTAAGTAACGACACCATGAAGGAGGAGACTGCACATGAACAGAATTTACACTGCACTAGTACTTTATATTGCAGTGAATATAAGCGGATGGGATCTCTATAGAGTAACAGACGACGGATTTTACTCCGCAGATCCATCTATATCTGTTTTGGGTGATACAGTTGCCATAGCTTATGAAAGTTATGCTTATGGTAACGATGAAATTGTAATGAAATACTCTCTTAACAGAGGGGCTTCATTTTCGTCTCCAATCAGAATCAGCACAAACGACAGCTGTTCATGGCGTCCAAAAATATCAATCAGCAATGGTTTTGACATTGTCTGGGAAGACAACAGAACGGGAAAAAGACAGATCTTTTATAGCCGTATTTTGAACGGAACACCTTCAGTCAACCTAAGAATAAGCTCCGGCATTGGCGCATCAGCATTTCCTTCCATGGCCTCTGATGGTCAGAATCTGTTTATTATGTGGGAAGACAACCGGGACGGAAATGATGAAATATATTTTCGTAAATTTGATGGTGGAACCTGGTCGCCGGAAAAAAGGGTAACATCTACTGACAGCACTTCGTGGGGTGCTACAGTTGCATATGATAAGTCAACAGGACTACTTCATGCGGCATATTTTGATTACTCAACAGGAAATGATGAGATATATTACATATCGTCAACCGATCGCGGTGCAACATGGAGTACTCCTGTTAACATAAGCAACGATACCCCTGATTCATGGGAACCAAGGATAGCTGCTTTAAATGGGCGGGTTGCAATAGTCTGGTATTCCTATAACACTTCTTCGCAATCCTACGAAGTCCTTTTCTCCGAGAAATCAGGGACAACATTTTCTTTACCAGTTTTTGTTTCGTCCACTGGAAACGATTCCAAATGTCCGACTATTACAATGAATTCATCCAGTACTTCCGTTGCGTGGGAGGATTTTCGTGATGGCAACGATGAAATCTACACTGCAACCAGAACAAATGGCCAATTAGTATGGATCGAGGAAAGGGTGACAAACGATCCGGCCGACTCTTTTGGGGCAGCAGCATTTGCAACTTCAGACAATCT
>JAEUSG010000698.1 GCA_016788315.1 Fibrobacterota bacterium
TAGTTTCAATATTTATCCAACTTTTTCACTTATCTCTTGCAGATTCTATTCCCGTTTATTATTTATTACCCGCAAAATGTACCCATAGCTCAATTGGATAGAGTATCTGGCTACGGACCAGAAGGCTCGGGGTTCGACTCCCTGTGGGTACGTTTTAATTAAGCCCCTTAGGTCACTGAAAATCAGTCACTTAGGGGGCTTTTTAATTCAGTGTCATAAAACTGCTAATTACGCTCAAATACCACCAAATACCCCCTAAAGATCGCAAAAAATGGACGCCACATGGACTCCTCATGGACGCCTATAATTATTCACCAAGTCAATTAACTTTAACTGAGCACCAGAGTGATCTTTGAATAATTATAAAGAAGAATAATGCGAAAAATTTTTACAGGAAATGGACGCCTAGTGTGGAATTGTGTAAACTTATGCTGTTTTTAGCTCTTTTTGCGATGGCGTTTAAGTTCATGAATAGATTTTCACCCGAGCAGGGTCTAATCTATAACATGAATATTCCCGTTAACAAGCAAGCACTTGAAACTCTTCTGCTGGATGAACATTTATCAGACTGGTTTAAAGATGCCTTGAAGTCGGCGTTAAAGAAGGATCCTTTTGAGGTTGAACTTGAAGCAGAGTTGCTGTATAACGTTTTGAAGGCTAGGAGTAGTGGCATTGTGGAAGGAGTTTTGATTGAATAAGGTAAAGAGTGTATTTTTGGATAAACTTAAAAGTTGAAGGAATCTCTTATTTATGGTACGACTTCTCTTAATACCTGCATTAGCGTTTGTAGTTTTACTTAATGGTTGTTCTAAGAATAACCCCGTTGTGCCTGATGAGAAACAAACTCTGTTGGATCCAGGTATGAAACAAATACCAGGCGGAACATTCCAAATGGGGGACTCTACTTACTCAAAGCCAGTGCACACAGTAAATGTCAGCACTTTCTGGATGGACAGTACAGAAGTCACACAGTCTGACTACTACGCCGTTACAGGAGTAAATCCCTCTTATCATTCTGGCAACACCTCCAGACCTGTTGAGATGGTAACTTGGTTTGATGCCGTTTTATATTGCAATGCAAGAAGTAAGAGAGATGGTAGGGATACTGTTTACAGATATACAAGTGTATCTGGCTCAGCATATCAAGGTTGCCGTGATTTGTCAGGTCTTGTACTTAATTTTAGCAAAATTGGTTACAGATTGCCTACAGAGGCTGAATGGGAATACGCATATAGAGCGGGAACAACCACTGCATACTATTGGAGCAATACATGGGATCAACCACAGGCCGATACTTATTGCTGGAATAATAACAATTCCAGAAACAGCACATATCCTGTTGGAACAAAACTACCAAACGCTTGGGGCCTATACGACATGGCAGGTAATGTGTGGGAGTGGTGTAATGACTGGCTTGAGAGTTATACAGCAGACACAAAGACTAACCCAATGGGCCCTTCAACTGGCAGTTACCGGGTGTTGCGTGGCGGTGCGTGGGTCGGCATCCTCACATCACCTTTCTGCGCATGGCATCGCTATAATGGCGTTCCGCGAGGCAGTAGCAATATCGATGGGTTCCGTGTTGTGTGTAGATAAAGCCTAAAAAGTACCAAATATAATTCCGGTTAATTAAAACTGAATTGATACCCAAAATATGACGCACATGAGCAAGCAAAGTTAGTTTTGTACAAAATGATAAGTTGTGTTATAATTGTCTTGAAAACAGAGGCAGGTTATAGTTTGATTGGTCCTCAATTAGTTTCAATGGTGTTAAAATAGTAACAGCACTACCATTTTTGCGTATCCATCTTATTAAATCAGAATCAACACCAACTTCCATTTCAAGAAATCGGTTACCGTTATTCTCAATAAGCCTGGCTGATGGATGTATAGAAGTTGTTTGTAGGTATTGGTAAAGAGAATCGCTATTTATTTGCAGTTTGATCTTTTCCGGTTTTGATTGTATAAATGCTCCGAAAGAGAACTTGTAAAGGTCTGCAAGATCCGGAACAGGTTCCTTGAATGGTTTGCCTGTAGAAGTAACACGTTTAATGTTTCCAACGTATAGTGGCACAATTGTTTTAGTATTAACACAGTACCCTGCACAGTAAAGCCTTCCATTCCTGGTGCTGATACCATAGGGGTGGTACTTGAATTTATCAGGACAGTTTAAAGGCCTTCTGTTAATTTCCCATGAATAAGTTACTTCAATAATGGATCTGTCTTTTATTGCCTTATTAAGAGCCTTCCCGATGGCATGCGAGAGTTTCCTGCTGCTGTTGGGATTGTTTAGCTCCATGAAGTTAGCAGAATCTGTAACTGGTGGCAAATGAGCAGTTTCCTTGCGGTAGAGCTTTTGAATCTTTTCTTTCAGCTTTGAAATGGCAGATGCTGTGGAATAGTCACCTTGTTTCTCAGATTTAGATTCCAGAAATGTTAGTAGTGCAACATCAGAATCGGAGAGTTGTGTCTCTTTTTGCCGGATGGAATATCTCGTCCTGAATGCTCCATCTTTGTGCAGCTTGTAACCGAGTTCGGTTAAATCATTCAGGTATCGTGTTATGGTTCTGTTGTCAACACCCAACTTAGTTTGCATTTCAGCACGGGTTAAACCACTACCATGCAAAAGTGGCAGCAGTTTCTTCAGGAAAGTCTCGGTTTTTGACATTTTTGAAATACCCCTTTTACAAACCAGAACCCTGATCGTAGCCGAAGGGTGACTAACTGAAACAATAATATATATCCATGGACATTTTTTGTCTATCCTTTCCAGTTATACTTACTTCGTAATCACTTAACAGGGAGTAAGTATCGATGAGAGTTATCACAACAAGTGGCCAGGGAACAGTAGCAGTAAAACCGGATATTACTGTTATTACCTTTTACGTTTCGGAACATAGCAAAAGCTATGCAGATAGTATCAGGCTGGCAGAGGAATCGACGGTTAATATTCGAAATACAATTACAGAGTTTCAGTTTGATCCAACAGAACTAAAGAGTCGATCCTTTTCTGTTGAACCGGTTACCAGGCTAAGTAATAGCATAAAGTCTATCGTTGGGTATCAGGCAATACATACGCTTAGTATTGCTCTGAAGCAAAGTCGTGAGATGCTTAATTCCCTTTTGACAAAGCTGCATGAGAGGCTGAAAAATACAGAGATAAGACTCAGTTTCCATTCGAGCTCTATTGAAGAATTAAAGGGCGAAGCACTTAAAAAGGCTGTTGAACTGGCTATGAAAAGAGCCTCTCTTATAGCAGTTTCAGCTAATATCAGGCTTGGTAAAATAATTGACATAAAATATGCAGGAGATAATGGGTATAGATATAACGACAATTCCATTCCGCTCTTTTCAAGGGGTGAATCTTCAAAGGATCTGCAGCTGAATATTGAGCCGGCAGGAATGTCCGTTTCTGATAGTGTAACTATAACATGGGAGATTGCAGAATGAAAGGCATGGCATTAATACCTGAAGGTCAGTTTATAATGGGTTCGCAAAAAGATAAGAAACGTAAAGACCTAAAAGATGAAAGCCCTCCCCATATTGTTATGCTCGATGCTTTTTTCATGGACTTACATCCAGTAACACAGGCGGAATACCTTGCTGTTATGGGCGTAAATCCCTCAAGAAATAAAGAGAGTCCAGAATGCCCAGTGGAACAGGTTAGCTGGTTGGATGCTGTAGAATACTGTAATAGAGTTGGTAAAAGGCTTCCAACAGAAGCTGAATGGGAGTACGCTTGCAGAGCGGGGAGTGATACAGAATTTTACTGGGGCGCGAATTTGGCCGATGAGTATGCCTGGTCCGCAAACAACAGCGGAGGGAAAACACATGCAGTTTGTCAGAAGAAGCCCAATACATGGGGTTTATATGACATGGCTGGTAATGTTTGGGAGTGGTGCAGTGATTGGTATGATCCACGTTATTATGCCAAATCACCCGATAAAAACCCTCAAGGTTCGGTTAAGGGGGAGTGCAAAGTTCAGCGTGGCGGATCATTTCTCGATAACACTAGAACACTTCGTTCAGCCAATAGATATGGTAATTTCAAAGAGAGCAGAATTTCAACGGATGGATTCCGCTGTGTTATGACAATCGTGTGATTAATAACTTTGCAAAAATCTTTGTCATGCGACAATTTCTGTCGCCTATTGTGCTTATATTTAATCTGTAAGAAATAACGCTCAACCGTTTATAAAAACTTCAGAAAACAAACTAAAGGCTGATATGCAAACGAACTATGACTATTCAGCGTATTGGATTTCTCCCGAAGGTGATATCATTCCTGTGCCGGATTGCCACATCAGTGTCGTTATTAGAGATCCTGAGACTTTCGGTCTTACAACCGCAATAGTTGATAGGATACATAAAAAACATTCTGAACCGCTTCATACAGAGGGTAATGCCAGAATAGAGATTATTACGGCTCTGATTAAAAAGAGGTGGATTAGGCTTCGTTTAGTCACGCGGGACTATTCTTGGACAATACAATGCAATAAATTAGATGAAAGTGCAAGACAGCATCTCTCCAAGTGGGCACAGTACGCCATAAACAATAAATCAGCTAAAAAGGATATGGCGGTTTATATCAGTAATGAGGATGGTACATATCTTACCGACCGGTCGGAGCCAATCTTCATAAGTGCTTTAGCACGACTTACTTTAATGGATTGAATAAAAAATGAATTATGACATTATTGGAGATGTTCACGGTCATGCAGATAAACTCTTCGCACTCCTTGATAAAATGGGGTATGAGAAATCAAAAGGTATATATAGTCATCCTGAATGCATTGCTGTCTTCTGCGGCGACATAATCGACAAAGGCCCGCAACAACTGGAAACACTAGATGCAATAAAGTCTATGATTGATGCAGGCAGTGCTCTTGCCGTTATGGGTAACCATGAGTTCAATGCAATCGCCTGGTATATGAATCTTCGTGAGCATGATGAACCCTATGGAAAGAATTATATACAGCATAAGGATTTTCTGAATGCTGTGGTGGAAGGGTCGAATGAGCATATCAAATGGATAGACTGGTTTATCAAACTTCCGTTATGGCTCGATTTACCTTTATTTAGAGTGATACATGCATGCTGGGACAGTGAACAAATATCTAAACTTAAGCCACTTTTACGTCCTGGTTATCGTCTTTCAAAAGGAATAATGTCTAGATCAGTTAATGAGGATGACAGCATAGAATTTAATGCTATTGAAACGCTCTTGAAGGGACCTGAGTTGAAATTGCCCTATGGTGCAGACCCCTTTTATGATAAAGTTGGTTGCCCTCGCGATTCAATACGGGTCCAATGGTGGAATTCGGATGCAACAACGTTTCGAAGTCTTGCTCATATAGATCAGAAAGATGAGAATAGGCGCCAGGAGATACCGGATACGGTCGTTGCCGACAATTTGATATCACGCTACAAAGATGACAAACTTCTGTTCTTCGGCCATTACTGGTTTGTTGGCAACGAGCCAACTGTGATATCCGATAAAATCGCTTGTCTTGATTACAGTGTAGCAAAAGATGGTTTACTCACTGCATATCGTTGGAGGCAGCAGGATCGGGCTTTATCAAACAGTAATTTTGTGAGTGTCAAACATTAGAGAAATGGAGGCACATCACGGTATATGATTTGGATGGTAAGTGACTAGAGGACCTATTCACTTGTAAGCGTTGCCTGTGGTTCGTGAAGGAGAGTAATCTTATCTATGGTGATGTTTGGTAGATTTTGTAAGATATGCTATGAATACGGAAGCATATAAACAGAACGATGTTCCATAATTTCTGTCGACCATTATGTTTATACTTTATGCAGTAATCTTTAATAATTGGAGCATTTGGTATGGGAGTGTATATGCAGTTCTATAAATGTATTAAGTGCGGGGAAGTGTTCTCTGAGGGCAGCGGGCCTTCCTCCGTTTACTTTCGTTCGGGTAAAGCAACAGAGCTACATCAAAAAGAAGTATGGTGTAATATCTGTAATAATTATAGAACAGCGGAGGATTTTGATAAAGTTGATAGTGAACCTGTTCCGAAAGGAGAGGAGCGCTGTCTTTACTGCAGGCAGAGTGATTTTATTCCTGCTGTATATCCGTCTAAGAGTGATTGCAAAGACTGTCAGTTGATTAGTTCAAAAGAACGAGAAGTGTATTTTTCAAGAAAAGGTGTGATGAAAGAACCTTGCCTTTCCTGTAACAAAAAGTTTGGTGAAAAGAACACAAAAATCATTCATCGAGGTTGTGGTGGACATCTAGTCTACTCATCATTTTTGCATGGAGCAGGTGGACATAAGTACAAAACAGTATACAATAATGCACTGTTTCGTATATCTGACCTTGTTAAAGGGGTTTTCTACGGCCAGGCAATTGGTGATGCACTAGGACTTGGTACGGAATTTATGTCAAAGGAGGAAGTGAAAGAGCACTATCCTAAAGGGTATCATCATTATGTTCAGATTCTTCAGGATACGTTCAGGTCAAAATGGAGAAAGGGAGACTGGACGGATGATACAGATCAGTTTCTTTGTATCATATATTCAGTACTAGAGAAACAGAAGGTAGATGATACCATTTTTGCAAAACATTTACTTAAATGGTACATGGAAGACCCCATTGATGTC
>JAEUSG010000723.1 GCA_016788315.1 Fibrobacterota bacterium
GTGACCACTGCCAATATCAACCTTTAGTGGAACTTTCAACTCTGCTGCATGTTCCATCTCATATTTCACAATAGAGGTAACCGTTTCAGCATCCTCTTTACGACATTCAAGCACAAGTTCATCGTGTACCTGAAGCAAAAGCGATGCCTTTAATAAACCGCTATCGATCTTCTTTTGAATTCTTACCATTGCAATTTTTATGAGATCTGCTGCAGTACCCTGAATAGGAGTATTGATAGCTATTCTCTCTGCGAATGAGGCATCCTGATGATTCTTGCTTAAGATATCAGGTAATGGGCGGCGACGTTTGAAAACGGTTTCAACATAACCATTTTCACGGCCAAACTTTATCATATTGTCCATATACGTTCTGATAGCAGGATATGTAGCAAAGTAGCCATCGATAAAGCGTTGTGCCTCACCTCTGGCTATTCCAAGCTGCTGTGAAAGACTGAATGCACCTTGACCATATATAATGCCGAAATTTACAGTCTTTGCCATCGCTCTTTGTTCGGCAGTTACCATTGATGGGATCATTCCAAAAACAAGGGCGGCAGTCTTTTTGTGAATATCCTCACCCTCATGAAATGCCTCGATAAGAACCTTTTCATTTGCAACGTGCGCTAGCACTCTAAGTTCAATCTGTGAATAGTCGCCCGAAACCAGAACGTGATCATCAGATGCTGGTATAAATACTTTTCTAAGCTCGCGACCCTCATCTGTTCTGATGGGAATATTCTGCAAATTTGGTTCACTGCTGCTCAACCTTCCGGTTGCCGCTATTGCCTGGTTAAACGATGAATGAACTCTGTCATTTTTATCTGCCCATAACGGCAGCGCATCAACATAGGTTGATTTCAGTTTCTGGTATTTTCTGTGCTGCATAATAAGACGGGGAACTGGATGCTGGGAAGCAAGTTCTTCGAGGACTTCTGCATCGGTTGAGAAGCCTGTTTTATTCTTTTTAGTCGGTTTGATACCAAGCTTTACAAAAAGAATTTCCTGAAGCTGTTTGGGTGAATTAAGATTAAACTCAGCATCTGCCTCTTTAAAAATATCTCTCTGCAATTCTATAAGCTTCTGGTCATAATCATTTGAGAGCTGCTCTAAAAATGGTTTGTCAACCTTAATGCCTAGTTCTTCCATAGAAAGAAGAACTGTCATAAGCGGCATCTCAACATCCAAAAACAATCCAGCTAAACCGGAAGAATCAAGTTCAGGTTTCATCGCCTTCATTAAGCGAAGTGCCATATCGGCATCAGCTGCCGCATATGGAGTTGCAGAGGCAACCGGTACCTGTGAAAAGAGGATCTGCTGAGCCTTCTTTTCTCCGATAAGCTCAGTTATCTGCTGCATCGCTATATCATATCGAGCGAGTACTAGGTCGTCAAGCCCTAGCTGCCGTGAGCCTGGATTCAGAAGATATCCCGCTATCATTGTATCAAAAAATGGAGGCTCTATTCGCAAATTGTGTTTATTTAAAACTGCAAGATCAAATTTAAGATTGTGTCCCGCTTTGACAATATCTTTTCTATTCAAGAAAGGCAGGAGAAGCTCTCGAACACTTTCAATAGGGCAATTATCGGCTTCAACATGCGAAACGGGGATATAAACAGCTTTCCCCTCCTCAGCAGAGAGTGAGATACCAGCTAGAGGTGCGGATAAAGGATCAAGGCCATCGGTTTCAGTATCGATTCCAACTGCAGCAGCTGAAGATATTGAATTCAGATATTCTGAAAGTTCGATATGTGTACGGATCGTTCTATATTCTACGGCTGGTGCACTCTTTTTCTGAACAGCTACCGAGCTCTTAAAGAACTGATTGAAATCCATCTCTTTCAGATATGCTGCATAATTTTCACCATCTTCGGGACCATATGGAAATTCAGTCTGCGCGAGTTCAACATCGGTCTTTATAGTAACAAGTGTTCTGGAGAGATAAGCGTTCTCTTTATTCTCTTCAAGCGCTTTTTTTAACCCCTTCTTTTCAACTTCGTCAAGTCTTGCATATAAGTCATCAAGAGATCCAAATTTACTTATAAGCTCAACTGCTGTCTTTTCTCCCACACGAGGTACACCTGGTACATTATCAGATGCATCACCAAGAAGTGCAAGGTAATCAATGATTCTATCCGGCGGAACACCAAACTTCTCTTTAACTCCATCCGCTCCAATTCTTGCAACCGCCCCGGCCTGAACTTTTGGATCTATCAGCAATATGTTGTCATTCACAAGCTGACCGAAATCTTTGTCTTTTGAGACTATATAAGCTTTACCACCCGCTGCTGCATGTTTCACTGCTAATGTCCCGATTATATCATCAGCCTCAACCCCCGGCATACTCAACACCGGTATGCGCATCAACTGAAGCAGCTTCATTATTTCAGGAATCTGTATCTTCAATTCATCTGGCATCGGTGGACGATGCGCTTTATACTCAGCGTAAATCTCTTTTCTAAAGGTCTCTCTATCAGTATCAAAAACGACAGCAATTTCAGCAGCCTTTTCATTGTCAATAAAATGACGTAACACAGAAAGAAACGAATAAAGCGCGCTCGTAGGAAAACCTTTGGAATTTTTTAACGGGTTCCGGATAAATGCAAAATGGCCTCTGTATGCCAATGCCATTCCATCAATAAGATATAGATCATTCATTAATTATCAGCCTAAAATTATATCCGGCAAATCCGGTCTTCTCTGATGGTGTATTTACCTGAAGGATACTCTTTACTTGCTACAACATATCTATGTTGAATAGAAATACGGGAACCGGGAACTATGCGTTCGCCAATCTCAATATATGCGTTTGTAGTCTGTTCAATTTTCTTAAGTAGTTTCTGCTGACGTGCTTTGAGCCCTAGAACCTGTTTCTCAAACACATCCAGTGATTCCTTTGTGCTTTTCAGCAGTTTTTTTTCTGCATGAGGTAAACCGGTATACATTGACTTCTCTTT
>JAEUSG010000730.1 GCA_016788315.1 Fibrobacterota bacterium
CATATACAGGGCAATTTCTCCACGATATGATTACGATTATTTGACTTTTAAAGAGAGAATCGGACTGCCGTATCTGATTACCGTTATCAATACCCAAAAAGGCTCCAGACTTAATATCGATCTTAACTTCAAGTATTATTACGATAATGTATACGTTTACGATACAGCTGTAATTTCGTACATATCTACATCTAATTATTTGCCGCAAATGACCATTTCACATTACAGTTACTATAATTTTGATTCTGCAAATGTTCCATATAAAATTAGAGTGCAATCTGCAAACCTGCAAAACGATAACTATGAACCGGACACTTCCGATGTTGCCTTGGCTCCAATGTATACATGGCAGGATACTGGTATGATACGCATAATAAACAAGAGCAATGATATAGACTGGGTTCGTATTGATATTCCTGATGGGTATTCTGCTAAGCTGCATATTAAGAATTATTCAGGTTCCGACATCATTTGGTCTTGCAGAGACACTCTTCCATACAGCTATTCCACAAACAATAGTGTCTATGCTGGCAGCTCCGATTCGGTGTCACTCTATTCTTCTAGGAGTTACATTCTCAGTATGTATAAATACCAATTCTCAGGCGATTCCTTATCGTCTTGTCTAGTTCGTTGCAAAGTTGCTAAGGTGCCCCAATGAATAAGTTTATAATTTTTTTATCTTCAATATCACTTATAATCTTTTTTCTTGGTTGTTCTTCAGATGAAATATCGTCAGCAACCTCCTCTAATTGGAGCAATGTTGTTTCATCGGTTTCTAAAGCTACTTATATGATAGGATTCAAAAAATCGGATGGAGAAGTTCTTGTTTTGGGGACTGGGTTTGCAATCAGCAAAGATAAAATTGCGACAAATGCACATGTAGCTCTAGCTGTGCCATACGCACTAGACTATTATGAGGAGATGCTTGAAGATACCATTACTTTAGTGGCATGTAAAGCATTAAATTCGACCTCATCCGCTGCTTTAATCCCTCTTGATAAATATGTCGTTCACCAGGGATTTACAGGACTTTTGGCACCCGATTATGCAATTTTCAAATCGCCAGTTGAACTTACCGATACAGTAACACGAGCTACTGATTCCGAATTAGAAGCTCTTACAACTGCGGAGGATATTGGCACTCTCGGTTTTCCTGGTGAAACAGCATTCTATGTTGATAGAACTTTTCCTGTTCCAATTTTCAAAGAGGGGACCATTTCTGCGCTACATTCGTTTACTGCATATGGAACGACGGGGTCAGATAAAAAATATGTTATACAGCATAATTTTGACCTCACAGGAGGAACAAGCGGAAGTGCCATTTTTAACAGAGATGGACACGTTATTGCAATTAATAATTCCGGTTGGACATCTGTAAGTATTGGATTTGGCATTCGAATTGATCTTCTTCAGCACTGTCTAAGACGAACAGATTATGTATCTATTGTTGATAAGTCGGTAAATGAATTTTATCCATTTCGTATGGATCTTGGCTATTACTACAGTAGTCAGTCAAACTACATCAGTATCGGAAACAGTGTTTCACAAATAAAGCGCGTGTTCGGCAATTCACCTGAGACATTGTCGGATACAGATGGTGTTATTACGGTTAGGTACACCGATGGTTATTCCTATAGGTTTGATGTTACTTATGAAGACAGCATAGCCGTTCAATTTATGATTTCAAATACACCCGGACAAAAGCGTCTTAATAAATTCCGAGAATACTTTACCGACATGACAGTTGGAGCTAACAAAAATTCTATCGACATGATGTTAGGAATACCTTACAAAAGCTCTTTATATGATGACTTGTTTATTGATGAATATTATCAAAATGGTATCTCTTTTGTTTATAAACAAAAAGGGGGCTTTTGCTCAGCAATAATTGTTTACAAAAGTTCATCAATGTCGTCATTCTATACAAATGAGAATGTAACAGGGGCACCTTATCTTTCTGTTCTTAGAAACAGCCAACTCGCAGAATATGTCCCAGTACTCGCAAAAAGGGTGAAACCAAGGAGCTTTAAAGAAGTTCAGCCATTCCGATTTAGTCCTGCATCAATCAATTTATGAATCTAGACGCCATACGAAATAAAATTTATTGCCTACTACTTATCATATTGGTCACTCAGGCAAGTCCAGTAGTAATATTGGGCACTGTTATCAATAAAGAATCCAGAACTACTTTATCCAACGCGAGCGTTACATTTCGAATCGGTCGAGTAACATCTCAGTATCCTGTAATTTATACCGATACAAATGGTGGTTTTAGAACTGTATTATCCTTAGAACAAAACTATCCTCTCGCTTATTACGTTTCTATGGATAATTATGTTACCAAACTATCTTCTGTAAAAATAGTAGGCGACTCAATTAATCTTGGCATAATTGAGTTGGATTCTCTAATTGAGACGGAGATCTTTTTCTGTGGCAAAATTATTGATTCAGTTACTGGTTTGCCCATTTCTAATGTGAGAATTCAGTTGCACAAAAATCCTGGTTCATCAAATCCATTTCTTGAATTATATACTGATTCTACGGGCTATTATGGAAT
>JAEUSG010000733.1 GCA_016788315.1 Fibrobacterota bacterium
AGCTCCGTGGGCGTTAAGATCGCTGGCATAAACTGGCTTTTTATCGTAAGTATAGGCACAAATAATTTTGCCTAGACGTCGCTTGAGGTCTGTCAAGCCATCAGACAGACAGAAACAGGCCATGACTTCGGATGCAACAGTAATCTCAAATTCAGCCTCATGCGGAACAGAGTTCTGCGGGCCGCCGAGGCCGACAATAACATTTCGTAAAGCACGATCATTCATATCCAGGACTCTGCGCCATACAATTCGTCGTGGATCGATCCGCAGCGCATTGCCCTGGTGAATGTGATTATCAATAATAGCTGCAAGTAGGTTATTGGCGAGGCCGATAGCGTGAAAGTCGCCGGTAAAGTGGAGATTTATGTCCTCCATTGGAATTACCTGAGCATATCCGCCGCCGGCCGCACCACCCTTCATGCCGAAACAGGGGCCTAAACTTGGTTCCCTCAGACAGAGTATTGCCTTTTTGCCAATCTGCCGCAGTGCATCGGAAAGACCAACCGAAGTTGTTGTCTTGCCTTCGCCCGCAGGAGTTGGAGTCATTGCAGTAACAAGGATGAGTTTACCGTTTTTACGGTTTCCAGTCATGAGTTCAGTACATTTCTCTCTTGTTACTTTTGCAATATAACGGCCATAGAAATCAAAATCATCTTCGGCCAGGCCTATTGATGAAGCAATCTCTTTAATAGGACGTTTTACTGCTGACTGGGCAATTTCTATGTCTGAGGGTACACTTTTCATTTCTTCGCAAGCTCCAGTGCAAAACGCTTGAATACGTCTACTGCTGATGCTGCATCGTCTGCATAACCATCGGCACCGATTTCATCAGCATAAGCCTGAGTTACAGGTGCACCGCCTATAGCGATTCTGACCTGATCGCGTATTCCGGCTGCTTTGAAAGCGTCAACAACCTCTTTAAGTGCAGGCATAGTTGTAGTAAGAAGAGCAGAGAGACCGACCATTTTGTAGCCCTTTTCTTTGATCTTTGCAACAACCTGTTCACCTGATTTGTCAATACCAAGATCCTCAACTTCGAATCCGGCGCCTTTGAGCATCATGATAACAAGGTTTTTGCCGATGTCATGAAGGTCACCCTTCACAGTACAGAATACAACTTTACCGATTGGCTCAAAACCTGCTTTTGCAAGTACTGGTTCAAGCTGCGTAAGGCCTGATTTCATAGCGCGTGCGGCGATAAGAACTTCAGGAACGAAAACTTCATTGTTTCTGAATTTAACTGCGATTACATTCATACCGGCGATAAGACCCTCTTTGAGAATCCTTTCGGCATTCATGCCTTCTGCAAGAGCTTCTTTAACGAGTCTTTCAACTTCTGCAGCTTTACCTGACTGTAAAGCTTTAGCCATTCCTTCGAAATCTGCCATTTTGAGCCTCCTTATGGTTTAATATGGCGTTTGTTTATGCTGCAAATTTTAGTTCACTGTATATTCTGGATATTGCTACTCCCCTTGCTCCATCACGTAAGTCGAACTGCAAAAACCGTATATCAAGTTTAGCTGATAGTAAACTTAGTGCATACGATTTGATTCGTTCGCGCAGCCGGTTAAGCAGAACCTCTCCGGCACCGGCAAGTGCACCGCTTATGATGATTGTTCCGGGATTTAATATGTTGACAACATTTGCTATGCCCATTGCAAGATATTCCAGCCCTTTTGTTGCTACGTCAACAGCAAGGGGATCGCCATTACGAACAGCGGAGTAGAAATCGGCATCGCCAATCTCTCTGTCAACTGGAATTGAAGATGATTCGCCATTGCGTATTCTTAGAAGGGCTTCATCCATAAGTACGCGATTTGAAGCATAGGCCTCAAGACACCCCTTACCACCGCAGAGACAGGTTCTGCCGCCCGCTTCGATTACCATGTGTCCGAGAGCTCCTTCATTGTTCATTGCCCCGCGGTATGGCTTTCCGTTGTTGATTATGGCCATTTCAATACCTTCTCCAAGTTCTATGTAAAGAACCGGACCGTTATCCTGATTCGGCTTACTGAAAAGATCAGCCAGTGCTGCAGTTCCAAGATAGCGTGTGAGTTCAACTCTGAGTTTGAGCCGCTCTTCGAGCATAGCCTTGATAGGCGTATTATAGAAAGTTGACAATCT
>JAEUSG010000777.1 GCA_016788315.1 Fibrobacterota bacterium
GATGTTGTTGGCTTACAGGCCAGCGGATTATTGTCAAGGACTGATGGTAACGTTCGAGGAGGACAAACGGGATTTATAAATATAGCCCATAAGGTTTCCGGTTTTCAGTGCGGCTTTATTAATATATCAGATACGCTTCAAGGAATTCCGTTGGGTATTATTAATATTGCAAGGAATGGAAATGTTCGTCTGATTGCCTATGGCACATCCATCGCTGCAAGAAATATTGGCGCACAGTTTCTTGTGAATAACTGGTGCTCAAGTATCAGCATCAGCAACGGATATTTACATAAAGAGCCCTATGATGACATTGCACTTACAACATCATTCGGATATCGTTTTCCTTTAGGCCGTCATGGGATTGTATTAGACGGAGCATCGGTTATAATGCAACGTGGGTTGAAAGATTATAACGACATATCGCACGAGGTTCTTAAGGATAATGTACTGTCATCTAATCAATTAAGATTTTATGGAGATTTACAGATTCTTAAAAATCTCTCTCTCTTTGCAGGTGGAGGCGTAGCATTAACATATAATCCAAACACGACAGAAAAGATAAACAGGGACCATTTTGATCCCATGTTTATGGCAGGAATCACTTTGTTCTAAAAGTTATTTCAAAAAGAGCAGCTGCTTCTGAATGGTTGTTTGACCGGCTGAATATCTTGCGATGTAAACGCCGGTCGACAAACCTTCAGCATTCCAGACATATAACCCATTTTTTGTTTTTAAGGTAGAAACAAGTTTGCCCTGGCTATTGAAAATTTTAAGCTCCCCCTTTGATGATTCAGCAGAAGTAACTCTTATTGCCGTTGTAGGGTTAAATGGGTTTGGATATATAATAATTTCCGGTGAGCTGTTTATATTTACGGATAAGTTCTCTATTGATGAACTTCCTGACTTAATACAGAATGGAGGAGTGTCAAGGGCAATAGAATCAATGTCTACTCCTTCTTTTGTGCATACAACCAGATAATTTATCGGACCCTTGATTTTAAGTCTTATGCCATCCATCCCGAAAACACGTATAGTATCTTTGTAAATTGTAGCTGGCTTTTTGGCATAAGCGCTGTCCCTTGCCAGTGTGTCATTGTTAAAAACAACTGTACTGATCTGCGAACCTGCAGAATTCCATTCACCATGTCCGAGAGCATACTTTAGGATGTAATCACCGTCAATGCATTTGATGTGGAAGACACCAGTAGTATCGCTGTTGCTTGTGGGACTCTTAGGTGAAAAGTAACTGCGGGTCAAAAAATTTGCTCCCAGGTAGTTAATAGCATTTGCATCCCATTGTTTGTCGGCATATGGTATTCCGTTATGGAGTTTCATCTGCTCCCATCCCATGCCTCTAGCATCGGAATAATTATTACCCCACTCAGGAGTCCAGACAGGGTTAAGAATGGTGCTGTCCGGCTGGAAATTAATTCTTGCAAGGAATTGAAGCTGAGGCGGCATTGTGAAGCGCACGGTATCAACTTTTCCTGATAGTTCAACGGCTACCCACATGTTCCCGCCGCGACCTGAGGTCCTCTGAATTTTACCACCTGCTATTGTAAAGATGGATGGATCGGAAGAATACCAGTTTATACTGGCTGTAACATTCTGTAATAGTTTTGCATTGCTATCTCTGAAAAAACCAGTTGATGTGAATTGAAAACCGTTTTCAAGATAAGAGACGAATATTTTAGGAGTAATACGTACCGAGTCAAGAGTAAGAGTTGTATTCTTGATATTCAGTAGGAGTGTGTCAATTTTACTTTCACGAATTGCTTCAATACGCGCAGTACCTAGATTAATAGCTGTAACGATGCCTGAATAGCTTACTACAGCAAGACTAGGATCAAGTGAACGGAATATTGCCCACTTTGATGAAGCGTCAATTGAGTCATTGTCGAAAGTTGTTTTTATGTATAGCTGTCTCGTTCTGTATTGTTCAATTGTATCTGCTGATGCAGAGAAATCAATTGCTTTTACAAAACGGGGCATTGGTGACCATGGTGTATATTTTCTGTAAGCTGTATCTGCTATTGTATTCCATGCCACCTGTTGCATCAGGTGTGCGGTCTCTCTGTTAAGTTTGGCATAAACTGTATCAAAGCCAAAAGGTCTTTCGCAGAAGATCGTTGCCCAGGTGGTAGCACCAGCCAGATATCCAAGAGGTTCAGCAGCATGTGCCCAGTCGACTTTATAATGTATGTCAGGATAGCGGCTGGAAACCCAAAGGTAGGCTGTTTGCACCGGAGAGAGATAGGCTCCTTCTGTCTTGCAGACCTGAATTGCAAAAGGAGTTGATGGCTGATGCCAATCGTCATAAATGATTGCTTTGGCTCCGATACTGTCAATAATGTTGTTGTAAGCTTTCTGGTATTTATAGAATGAATCTGTCGCCAGGTATGTTTTATACAGTACATTGTATGCAACAAAATTCCATCCTCCTTTGCGTATAGTATCCGGGTTGCAGGTCTCTTTCCAGCTTTGCATTATCTCATAACTGTAACCGCATCCAGCGTTCTGCATTTTCTGGATTAAGGGTCTTTTTGTTTGAGCAGCCCATTTTGAAAATTCAGTACTTCTATTGACTCCTCCTGATGCCAAAAGGCTGTGCCCGAACCACAAAATACGGGTTGTATCGGCAGCGAATGAGGATATACTCACAGAAGCAATAATTATAAGGGTCATCAGTTTCATGGGATATCCTCCTAAAAATGTATGGTTGTTCTAAAGATAGAGCTGAATGTAACAAATATCAATGTATATATATGACTATATGATGTATCTATATGACACAAGTAGCTATATTCCATAATAATATGGATAATTCAATTTTGGGCATTGAAGTTAAAGTTTGTCAGTATAGAAGGAATAGAAGATCTTTTTATGATCGTTCAATTCTACCGCAGAATGCAGGGGGAGTCAGTTTTACCTACTTCACTGAAGGAAGCGTTCATGTGGTTCTTAATGATTCAACTTTTACGGTTTCAGCAGGAGAACTTGTTGTTATTGAACCGGGAGAAAGGTTTTCATTTGAAGCGAAATTGAACTCGCTTGTTTCATTTTACAATATAGGACTCGCACCGGTAACAAATAATGGCTACGTTTTAAAGCGGGATCTTCTTGGTATTTCTCCTCTTTGCAGGCCTGAAAGCAGGGAGCAGATGGAAGAATTTTGCAATAAACTTAATTTGGCTTTCCATGACAAGAATCAGAAGTATCGTATTCAAGAGTGTTCAATTATTGCACTTAAACTCTTTCTTCTTTTGAAGCCGCTGCAGGATACCTTTAAGGTCTCAAATGAAGGTAGAGACAATCGAAAAGGTAAAGATAAAATTAAGGATATCCTGGATTATATAAGTTTACATTACAAGGACAAGCTGACTGTCGGCGCTCTTGCTAAAAAAACAGGACTGCACCCAAGCCGTTTCTCAAGATTGTTTAAAGAGGTGACAGGCGTTTATCCGCAGAGATATATTATGGAAAGAAAAGTTATGAAGTCAAAAGATTTTCTGCTTGTTCACCGAGAATCACTGACATCAACAGCAGCAGAACTTGGTTTTCATGATTATTCTCATTTCTATAAAACATTTAAAAGGATTTCCGGAATAAGCCCGGACGATTTTATCAAGAGGGCATAGATTGTTGTATAAATTGATAGTTCCAACGTTACTCCTGCTTATCTTTTTGACGCCGGCATACGCAGCTTCGTCAATAACGTTGAATTTTAAAGGAAACGTTTCATATGAACCGCTTGAAACATCGCATGGCGGGGCAGACTCATCATCTCTGCTTGTTATTCCTGATTATTCTATGGTCAATGGCAGTTCAGTGCAGATTGGACCGAATAACGGATGGTCGGCTGCTTTTGCAAGAGCGCGAACAGAGTTCCGCGAAGAGTGCTGGATCAGATATAATTTTAAATGCGTTTTAGACAGTAATGCACAAGCTGAATCGCATTCTGTTTTTATGGGAATATCATTTCATGATCGGATGAATAAAGATCAGCCTGGCAGCTATATGACCTTTTCATTAAAAACCACTAATTCGGTTGACACTGCAATATGGGGCAGCAGAATTATCTTTTCAGCTGATACGCAGCAGCACAAAAAAATCAACAGAGCAGTTGATTTGTCAGCCCAGCACTGTGTCGAGGCTCATTTTAAATTTTCAGGTGAAGATTCGGTTTATTCTGAGCTCTTTCTCGATTCTGATTTGATATATTCAGGAAAAACTGTATATCTGTTTACTAAGAATCATATTATGCTTGACTTAGTAGCTGGAAAGGGAATCACTTACATAAAAAACCTGAAAATATCCGGTTTTGAAATATCTGACACAAGACCTTACCCGTTACCGGAACCTCCTGTAAACTGTTCATCTGCAACTGCTGGCAGTAATCTAGAACTCTATTGCGCACCGGATAAAAGCGCCCTTTTAAATCAGGAGATTGTTTCAACGCGGTGGGTGCTTTCACCTGTTGATACAATGAACCGGCCACTGTTTGATTATGAAACTAAAGATCTCTCCTCTTTGTATAAAGAAAAAATCCCTTTTGAGCTGGATAAAGGAGTTTATGTATGGAAGGCCTTCTTCAGGAACCGCTACGGAAACTTAAGCGGATCTTCAGCCGTTTGTACAGTAAACATAAGTTCAGATAGGGCAAAACCATTTTCTGTCAAGTCAGTTTATCTTACTAAAAAGGGCAGGAGTGATCCGGTTTCTGTTATTGTACCGGGAAAGGATTATGAACTGCATGTAGAAATGAGTGCAGAAAATGGGTGGCGGATGATGGGGTATATTATTGCCTCTTTGTCGCATCAAGAGTATACATCAGGCCATCCGGGAAACAAGGGTGGTAAGTTTATACCCGATTCAAACTACACAATAAATCTTAGCTTCGATTATACAAAACCAGATGGCCGATATACGCTTTTCGAAAAACATAAAAACGCAATTCAATCGCGCAGGTTGAATAATAATGAAAGCGGCCTTTATCTGGAAGCTCCTTTGAGCGGGGTGAAGATTGACACTGCGAAAGGCAGGTTTGTTGTCTCGTTTAAACTCTTACCAGATGTTAAGATAGGCAATTGGGTGCTTTCTGTATATCATGTTTCCGGGCGTGAAGAGATTTCAAATGTTTACAGGGCGCAATTTTCGGTGGCACTTACCGAAAAGGAAAGGTCATATAGCTGGATCTATTTTGTCGTTAGTGGAGCAATTCTGGCAGCACTTTTTGCGGCATTTCGATATCGAAAGGGAAGAGTGGTTGAAAGCACAGCTGTCATTGATGAATGGGAAGCCAAGATGTTCAATAGAATGAATGAGTATATCAAAGCTCATTTAAGTGAGGATATATCGCAGGATGATATCAGGAAAGAACTTGGTGTCGGAATTCATAAAATTCATAAAATCCTTAAAACACATGGATTTTCTACTATTCCGCAGTTGATCAATAGGTTGCGGATGGATGCCGCCAAAGAGCTTTTAAAGAATACTAATAAGAATATTACAGAGGTCGCTTTTGCTGTAGGGTTCAAGGATAGCCGTTATTTCGCCAAAGTCTTTAAGGAATTTGAAGGTCTGCTGCCTACCGAGTTCAAAAAGAAAAACTAGCTTTTTTTAATGGATTTGGCATTTCAGTAATTAATTTCCACATAAAGTCTCTTTTTTCTACAAAAAAATCAGATAAATTCTCGCTATTTACCTCCTTTGGTTTTATCATTAGCAGTATGAATTACAGTAAAATTTTTGGAGGAACTATGCTAAATCAAAAAAAGGTCCAACTGCTCGTTTTTCTGTTTGCTGCATCTCTATTTTCACAATTTTCCGTACCCCCCTCAGTAACCGTAGCGAACGGCAAGGTAAAGATAGATTTCGCTGTTTCCAACTCTATTGACGTTGAAGTAGGAATCATTGATGTAAACGGCAAGGTTGTAAAACATATCGCAGCAGGTGTTTTGGGTGGAGTTAATCCGCCTCCAACTCCACTCGCAAACAGTTTAACCCAATCTCTTGAATGGGATGGGCTGGACGATTACGGCAAATACATAACTACCGGCCCCTTGCAGGTTCGTGTCAGAATAGGTGTTTCTCCTAAGTTTGAGAAGCGTATTCACTATATGGATCCAGCCTATATACCGCCAGCCTCTTTTGCAGTATGGAATTACACTGGAAGCAATAATGTCGGCTGGGGACCTGACTCTTCTATTGATACTACGGAGCTCATCACTCCGCAAAGTCCAGTTGTGCTGACCGGCCACTATGCACGTAATGCAACCACTGGCTGTAATTTGTGGGATGGCGGTGTCACAAACTTAGACCTGACTGTTTCAAAAGAGACAGATGATATTCTGCTACAGAAATCACGTGATGTTGCTACGTCAACCAGAACTTTCCTGCTGCTTAACGGGATAACGGGTGTGAAAAAGAAGATTTGGACATATAACAAAGTCAATTTCAGCGAACCGGTTATTGACTGGTTCGGGCGTTTCTTCATGTCTGATCGCGGTTACAGCCCATGTAGTCCAGATCTTAAGCGATTTACACTCGAAGGAGCTGACTTGAATTTTTCATGGGGCACTAATGTAATTGACATGCCAACATATACTAACGATGGAGTGCGCCAACAGGGTTTCTGTAACGACCAGTACGGCAACATTTATCAGGCTCATTATCCTAAAGATACATCAGACAAGTACAACATCACTGTTAGCAAGTGGGATAGTGTTGGTAATGCCATTAATGAAAACCTTCTAAAAATAAACTGCAATGTTCAAGGTGTACGTGTTGACATAAGTGGAAACATATTTGTTGCCTGTAAACTTAAGCCTATTACAGATACTGTACCTAAATCCGTCCGCCCCCTTCTTCAGGGAGGGTGGAATGATCGCGCCCCGTTTTCGCAAGCGGCGATTGCCGATGAGGCATACGGTTCCATTGTAAAGTTTGGTCCAGAGGGTGGTACAATTTCCAATGATGCAGCCGGCGCCTATTATAAACAGAGTTTTATTCTTAACAAACCATATACTGCTGTCGGAAACAGGCTCTCTTTAAATGGAGTCAAGTGGACTCATTTCGGCAGCAGTTTTGTGTTTTCGAAATCGCCTACAAATAATTTCAATGTGTGCGGCTGCTACAATCCCCGCTTTGATGTAGACCGGTTCGGCCGTGTTATTTTTCCGGATCCTATGAGCAACTCTTTTAAGGCTCTTGACAATAACGGCAATGAACTCTTCAGAGTACACAATCGCGATCTCTTTAAAGATGTGCGCATGGGAACTGTAGTCCAGATTCAGGCTACAGACAAAAGAATCTATCTTGGCGACAACATAAATAATCAGATAGTTGCACTCTCCTGGAAAGCAGATGCAGAGACGCTGATAGCTCTTCCTGCGGGAACGTCATCAGAAAAAAGACTTCCAGCATCTTTGAACCCATGTCTCGGAAGTGCTCCAAATCCATTTACTTCAAGTACTGTGATCAGTGTGGGTAATCTGGATGCCTCCACAGCTACAAGTGCGAAATTATATATTGTTAACCCCATCGGGCAGATTGTGGCCGATATGTCAAGAGATGTCAGAAATGGGAAACGAAGCATTGAGTGGAACGGCAAAAATACTCTAGGAGAGAAGCTGCCAAGCGGAGTTTATTACATGCGTCTGACAATAGGCAGAATATCAGTTCAGAAGATGCTTATGGTAACACGATAATAAACGGGAGGTTTAAGTGGGTTTCATTAATTCTGTCAGAAGACGTATCGCTATAACAATAATTGCTTTTGCATTTATACATTCTTACGCAGAAGTTAATGTTTGGAGTTCTCTCAAAATAAAACCCGCAGATACACTTTTTCGTGCAGGCGGTTCATTACTA
>JAEUSG010000783.1 GCA_016788315.1 Fibrobacterota bacterium
ATCAGTGCGGCTTCCTCCTTCAGAAACTTAACTTTCATATGCTCAACGATATCACCTGGTTCAAGCCGAATGCCGCACCTAACCTCAGCTGCCGCTTCTTTACAGCATCGCATGAAACACTTCTTTGGGCCCGTAAAGACAAAAAGGCAAAGCACACTTTCAATTACGAAGCGATGAAGCTGGGAGATTTTCCGGAAGATGCGATGAAAAAGGGCGGTGTTCAGATGAGGTCTGTCTGGAGTATCCCTACTCCCCCGCAGAGCGAAAAGACAAACGGCAAACATCCAACACAAAAGCCGCTAGCGCTTCTGAAACGGATAGTCAACGCCTCTACAAAGCCTAACGCAACTATACTCGACCCTTTCAATGGTTCCGGAACAACAGGAATTGCAACACTGCTTGCCGGAAAAAGAAACTACATCGGTATTGAATTCAGTAAAGAGTATTGCGATATCACAATAAAGAGATTCAGAAATGCCGGTAAAGCATGAGCACTGACCAGCAGCAGCTATTTATTAAGGGCTCTATTGCAAGCGGTCAGGGCAAAGTTCTCGAAGAGAATATCATAACCACTTTTATCCGAAAAGGTTTTACACCAGTAATGTGGAGCGAGTGGAATAAAGATAACAGCAAATATGGAGAAGAACTGCTTCTTAAAAATGTCCCATTCAAAAATCTATACGGCCACGACGGTTACACTGAGTTTCTGCTTTTGTCAAAGCGCTATAATACCGAAATAAGAATCGAATGCAAATGGCAGCAGTCATCCGGCAGTGTTGATGAAAAGTTCCCATATCTATACCTGAATTGCATAGAGGCAATGCCGGAAAAGCACGTTGTCATTGTAATCGACGGCGGCGGCGCCAGAGACGGAGCAATAAAGTGGCTGAAGAATGCCGCTGAAAAGGGTCTCTACAGACGCGAAGAGAATAAAGACAAAAAGATCGATGTAGTGACATTAAGCGAATTTATTCAGTGGACGAATTTAAGGTTCCGTTAAATTTTTCTTATTACCTAGAAAAGGATCTTTCCTGTTAAAATCAGGTGTAAACCCAGACTCTTCATCGACAATCGGCTGGAAAAGTACGTTTGAAAAACCGAGCCTGTATACCTCTTCTGCAACCGTATCATACTCAACTTGAGACAACGCTCTCTCAAACGTGCCCTTACCTTCACAATATGCAGTAGGTCGATATTGACTCATTACTGATATTGGAAGCATGGTGCCGAAACGTTCTGACAGGAGATTTAGAACTTTCAATGAATTATCGATATAGCCAGGAAGAACCAGATGGCGAACAAGAACTCCGGAGGACGCCGTCCCCTCGCGCCCATCGAGCCTTACATCAAGGAAACCGGCAAGATCGACCATCTCGCTTATCGCATCAAGTGCCAGTTCGCAGTAGTCGCTTCTGCCTGTGCACAATTTAGACAATTCGCTGTCTGCATATTTGAAATCCGGAAGAAAGATATCTACTTTACCAGCCCAATCGGCAACCTGCTCACGATCATGGAAACCGGATGAGTTCATAATGAATGGTTTACGCACACCGCTTCTACGAAGAGTATCAATAAGGAGCGAAACATGAGGCCAGAAATGGTCTGGAGTGACAAAATTTACATTATGCACTCCTGTTGCAAGCAGCGCTTCTACTGCGGCGCAAAATGATTCATCAGTAAATACATCACCATGACCTTTTTTTGACAACTGATGGTTCTGGCAGAAAAAGCAGCCGGTGGAACAGCCGGTGAAGAAGACAGTTCCAGAGCCCTTAGTACCTGAAATGGGAGGCTCCTCACCGAAATGCGCAACAATGCTGCCGATTCTTAAGTGGGCAGTTTCACCGCAAAATCCAGTTTTACCGTTTACACGATCCACTCTGCACTTTCTTGGACAAAGAGTACATGCAGAATAGAGTGAAAGCGACATAGCTTTACTGAACAGGAGGCTGTTGATTCGGCTGCAGCTGAACCATTATCGGAAGCGAACGGGAAGGTATATCATTAACAAAGAGATCTATTGAGTAAATGCCCGCCGATGGAAAGGTTAACTGACCAAGCGTGAGTACAAAATTTGCCGCCATGCTGCTGCCGTTAGGAGGACGCATAATATTGAGTTCACCTTGAAGCGGAGGAACAATCTCTCTGCCATCAGCATCGACAATTTGAATACGTAAGGAATGTTTGCCTGCTTCGGAGCCTTCAAACCTAATCCGTCCAGCTATCGCGCATGAGGGATGCATACAGGGAAAGCCGCCTGCCCATATAGCATCAAAGGTTCCGACAATAATCATTTTACCGCCGAAATCCTGAGCGTGGTCACAAAGTGAGAATATTTCAATTTCCATAATGGAGTTTAATATCTCTACTTCAATACTCCATTTTCAATGATTTCTTCAAGATGTTGTATTTGAAATGGTTTTTCGAGGAAAGAGGCGTTGCCGTCTTTAATAATACTTTCAATATCGGCAGCTCTGCCATAACCTGAAGTAACAATTATTCTTGCCTGCGGATTTACATGCCGTATCTGATTCCAGCAATCCATACCAGAGAGATGCGGCATTGACATATCGAAAAGAACTATGCCATAATCATTGTGGCAGTGTCTGTAAAGAGCTATCGCCTCTCGCGGATCACTGCAGGCAGTTACCTCGTAACCAAGATAGGTAAACATTCCCCTGAACACTTCCAACACTACCTCTTCATCATCAATAACCAGCGCTTTGCCTTTTACAGTACTTGATTGAAGCCTGGGTGAATTATCCTCTAAAACTTTAATATCGGCCGGTATAATTGTAGGCAGATAAATAATAAACTGAGTACCCTGTCCAGGACTGGAATAGACTTCAGCAAAACCACCTATTAACTGGAGAATTTCCTTTACAGAAGCGAGACCTATACCGGTACCGTTCGCCCCTTTTGTTGTAAAGTAAGGTTCAAATAGCCTTTTGCGGTTCTCTTCGGTTATTCCAGAACCTGTGTCACTTACAGTTATTACCGTATGAGGACCGTGACCGGGCAGAAACCCGAAACTGTTTTTGTGTCCCTTTTCAATTAATGTATTGGAAGTTGATACATAAATTATGCCATTGTTATTAATGGCATCTTTGCTGTTCAGTATTAAATTCAATACAATGTTTTCCAGGCGTCCACCGGGTGCTCTGACAAACGGGTTTTCGGCATTCAGGGATGTTTCAAGTCTGATACCAGGGCCCAAGCCTGCCTGAACAAGCTGAACCATTCTCCGGCATGAATTATTCAGATTTATATCTGCAACGGAATCTCTGCCCTTACCGGCAAAAGACAATACTCCTGAACAAAGTTCCGAACCGTTGTATGATGACTGCATAGCAGATTCAATTCTGGCAATCATCTCTTTTGACAGGCCGGACTCCACAGCATCAAGCAGACAAAGCTCAAGCTGGCCTGTGACAGCGGTCAAAACATTATTAATGTTATGAGCCATGCCGGAAGCAAGCTGCCCCAATGCCTCAAGATTAGCCTTCCTGCGGGTGTCCGGATCGTGTCTGATTATTTCAGGTTCCATATCTGTTCGTAGATCCACATTTTTTATATGAGGGAAATATACAAATAAGATGAATACTACGAAACAGTTCAATTATTATAAGTTCGTAGGTCTTGACTTACCATGTTTAAATATTATAGCGGCAGTCAAGTCTGCAAAATGATTTTTCGAATGCACCCAATAAAATAACACCATTTACTCCATGAAACATTAGGCGGAATTAAATGGTCAAAGCCAGGTATATATCCGCCCATCGATAGAATCAATTCGCAGCGGTCTAATTCCTTATGTAGGGCATCTTTAGGTGCTGTATCCATAAGAACATTTTTGTCCAAACCTCCAATGATACCGAGATTAGGATACTGTTCACGGAATTCTATGATATCATTTCCTGCCTGCACTTCAAACGGAAGAAAAGTATTGATACCATGCTTGTGCATTACCGGTAAAAGCGATTTCACATTTCCATCAGAATCAACACTTACCAAAGCTATGTCGTTCATTTTGGCGAATGCCAGAATTTTATCGTATTGAGGCATCATAAATTCTTCAATCATCTCAACAGATATAAGGGAGCCATTTTTATATGACATGTCTTCCCAGATATGTATATGGTCAACCTTTATTTTTTCAGTAACTTTTTGAAAAATCGTCAGCCAAAGGTCAGTATATGTTTCCATGATATCATGAATCAAATCTGGTTCAGTGTAAAAACCGATGAGGAATTCTTCTGCACCTAAAATATCACGAGCCGTTCCGAAAACTCCCCAGGGATACACGCCAAGCTGAATTGGAGCATCAACATTAACAATTTTAGCAATAAAAGGATCAAGATTTTTTAACCGTTCAGACAAATTTGGCTGAAGCCTCTCCGCTTTGTAGCGCTTCCAGTCGTCCCATGTCTTAACAGGACTTTCCAAAAAGTCGGGCATTGAACCGCCGTCTCTTCTATTGCGCATTGTTAACCCACGATAGTCGTACGAAATAATGTATTCACTATCCTCTGAAATGATTCTCTTTTCAAAATGGGGACAAGGGCCGTATTCAACAGGAACGACAGCAAAATCTTTGTCGTATCCGAAATATTCTGCCGGATTAAGATCTGCAATACCGGACTCGCTTCTCCACCTCTTCAGAGTTTCACCCCACGTGGAGAAACCTATGCCTACGCCAAAAGGGGCCCTGTCCGTTTTACCGCAAAGTAATGTTTGTACAATTCTTTCACGATTTGTCATAAATTGTTCTTATTTCAACAAAGTTATATATCGGCTAACAGACTTGATATGAGCTACACCAGCAAATATATGCTTAAAACTACATTAGTGTATTATATTGTTATTGTAGAAATACTAATATTACTTGGACTAATATGTCATTTAAGGGATTTTAACAAAATGAAATACGATTCAAATTTACTGTATATAAATAGGATTCCTAAACTAACTCATTATTTCAAACCCCACGCTCATCCATATTGGGAAATTGTTCTTTATACACATGGTACAGGAGAAACAACTGTCGGACAGGTGACAACTAAATTTAAACCTGGAACAATAATCTGTATGCCTCCGAATCTGCTTCAGGAGGAGAAATCTGATTCAGGTTATAGAAATATTCATTTGCTCATAAAACATTTTGATGCGTGGGAATCAGCACCTGTTATTCATACTGAGACCGGTCACCCGATTTATAAGATAGCAGAACTGTTATGTGATGCTTTTCTTTTTTCAGGCGGAAAGGATGTGCTTGTGAACCATCTGTTCGGTGCGTTTATGCAGTATCTTTATAGCTGGCAGACCAGCGACATTCACGATGCAGACATCAAAGGACTGCAGAAGGCAATCATCGACAATCTTCACAATCCTGAATTCAGTGTTATTGAATTACTTGACTCTCTAAACCTCTCACTCGACCATACACGCAGACTCTTTATCAAAAAAACAGGACAGACTCCTATGCAGTTTCTCATAGCAGCACGGATGATAAAGGCAAAAGAGCTTCTCATACAAGGTAAAAGTGCAAAGGAGACTGCCATCAGTGTCGGCCTTATTGACCCTGCCTATTTTTCGCGAATTTTTACGAAAACTCATGGACTTTCACCAATAACCTTTAAGAGGGCAATCAACTCCAAATGAATACTATCAATTTGACTTATACTGGATTGGTACTAAAAGTCTCCCATATTTTCTTGAAAGCCCTTATTAACAAACAAGCATAGTCCATCTTTGCCTGGAGCAATAATATCCAGTTTTCCATCACCATTTATATCAATAATCTGTGAATAAATGCCAATCCCCTTACCATGTCGAATCTTCCCATAGTCTATCACGTTCTTAACAAACATCTCTCCCGTCCATTTGAAGTAATATGTTCCATAAGGTTCATACTCCCCCGGATCTTTTCCGCAGTGAGCACGATATCTTTTACCCGTCACAAGTTCGCAGTCTCCATCACCATCGATATCCACCCAGTGCATGTCATGATATTGGCTTGAATAGGGATCGATGTCATGCTTTTTCCAGGTCCGTTTGCCATTCTCCAGTTTCTGTTCCAGCCAATATAAGCCGAAGCCGTGTGCGTTACCGACAATGATATCAGCCAGCCCATCCCTGTTCACATCAGCAACAAGCATTGGGCAGCTGGCCGCCCAGAATCCAAGCTCCCACTCCTCATGATACGTCCACTCTCCGGAAAGAGGATCTGCAGGTGCTTTCAGGAATCCTTTTGCGAGAATTATCTCCCCTTTTCCACATCCATCAATATCACCAAAACCGAAGCCATGTCCGCTTTTTTCTTTGTAAAGAACATGCTCAGTGAATTTACCTTGAGCTTTATCCAGTTTATAAGCACGTACCGGTCCATTCGGAGTATTAGGAACAATCTCCAGCTCCCCGTCCCCGTCAATATCCCATGCCCGCGTGGTCTCAATGTTTCCAACTTCTGCAATTATATGCTCTTTCCATTCTTTTGTGGGATCACCCTTAGGGTTCTCCCGCCAGCGCAGTGTGTTTCCCCACCAACCGCCGGTGATTATGTCAACATAACCGTCACCATTAACGTCCATAGGTATTGTTGAAAAGTCATCATAGTACTCCCCTTCAGCTCTTACCGGGCCGATTTTACATTTCTTTTTGAAATACGGTCCCGGATACCAATACGCGCCGCTGACTATATCTAAAACCCCATCGTTATTCACATCAAACGCACATGCAGACTCATAACGTTCATCTGAAATGTGTATTTTGTCAAATTGAAGTACCGGCATTAGTAAGCTCCTTCTAGGTTTTATTTACTTATCTCATCATCTCCCCGGTGGCTTCGAGTTACTTCGTCTTCAAGAAGCCGAAGACCTCAGCCACCGCAGAAGCATTCTTTACCCCGGTGGCTGAGGGTCTCGGCATTTATTTGCCGAGACTACTCGAAGCCACCATTCTTATATAATCACGTGCGATCTTTAAATCCTCCACCGCTTCAACGCCATCGCATGGAGGTGCTATTTCACCTTTACAGACTTTTACAAAATTCATTGCCTGAGCTTTCATTGCATGTATCCACGGCAGCACAGGAGAATAGCGCATCGGAGTTTTTCCTTCACCCGGATCTTCATAGACATCAACTGAACCAGCCCGGTTTATAGTCATAGGTGCAGGAAGCTTCAATGTTATGTAACCCTTTTCAAAGGCAATGAGAATTTCCTCCTGCCATTCGATCGTTGTTCGATAGGGTGTCATCTCGATTATTCCCGGAATGCCTGAAACACTTTCAACAGCAAGCAGAATACCGGACTTTTCAGCATACTTAAGTGAGTAGGATTCGCCAAGCAGATGGCGCATTAAATTCACCTGATGAATGTAATAATTGACAAAACTGACATATGCCTTTCCCGTGGCTTCGTCCATGTCTGCCGGTGCAGACTCTTTTATTACCTGCGGATAAAGATCATCACTCTTTATAAGACCGTCAAATCCGCCGGCGATCCAGTCACCCGAAGGCATTGTAATTCTGACATATTTGAAAGCGCCCATTTTCCCCGTACTTTTCCACTCGTCAATAACAGTTTTTGCATATACCGTTGCTGGATCTGAATGTTTATGGTACCCAACCATATGTATAGAACCGGATGCTTTTGCCGCTTCAACCAGCTTCTCACCCGCTTCCACCGAAACAGCAATTGGCTTCTCAGTAAACACATGCTTAACATGTTTAAAAATCTCAGGAACCAGAGATGCATGTACACTGAAAGGCTGGCTTGCCACAATTCCGTCCAGTTTTTCCTTCTGGAGCATTTCAATGTGATCCTTATAAACCTTTGGAATGCTGTATCTTGCGGCAACACCTTTACCTATTTTTTCACGAAGCTCTGCAATTGCAGCTATTTCACAGTTTTCAATTACCGCATAATTTCGAAGATGAGCCATCTGTCCCATTCCGCCGGTTCCGATAAAGCCTAGTTTTACTTTGTCCATAACTGCTCCCCACATGATTAAAGGTTGTGACCAATATATAGAATGATTTCAGAAAATTTTAAATAGCCCGACATGCTATTATTTGTCTATTTTTGCTATATGGAATCAGAAACCAAATTCAGGTACTGCGGAAAACTCAAAGAAGTTTCCGGCTGGCACATGAAAAGCCACCGCCATCTGGACTTCCACGAAATCATTGTTGTTTTAAAGGGGACAATTGAGACTGAATTAGGCGGAACTAAAATTACCGGCACTGCAGGAAATGTTCTTTTTTATCCTGCAGGAGTTGCGCATGAAGAGAGCGCAATCGGCAATGTTCCATTACAAACCTTCTTTATCGGCATTTCACTGGCTGACACTCTGGAAAAGGCACTTAAATGCAGCTCAGTATTTGACACTAATGGCAGACTGAGGACACTTGCACAATGGATGCACGATCTTTCCAGCTCTCATG
>JAEUSG010000831.1 GCA_016788315.1 Fibrobacterota bacterium
AACATATGTTAGTGGAGTAATTACCGACACAACAGTCTACAATAAAAGCGGTAATCCATATTACGTAACGGGAAATATCCTTGTTGATACCAAAGGCGCGCTTCATATTGGGCCTGGTGTGGAAATGCGTTTCTACGCTCAAAAGTCATTGCAAGTTAAAGGCGTATTACAAGCACTTGGAACGCAAAGCGAACCAATTATAATGACTGCAAATAGTGGTACTACTCCAGGTTCATGGGGAATTATTAATTTTACCCCGACCAGCAAAAATTCATATTACTCACCGGCCTTCAGCAACTATACAGGAAATGTTTTAGCATATTGCAATATCTCCTATGCCGGAGGACTTAGTACAGTTTCCGGTGCAGTAAAAATTGACACCTGCGCACCTTTAATCATTAATTGTCGAATAAGTAATTCCAAGGGAGCAGGAATCATTGCCTATGGTTCGGAAGGTGCTAATATCATACATAACATTATTAGCAACAATGTGAGAGCTGGAGAGAGCTACGACTGGGCAGGCGGTGGCGTTGTTCTTGAAGGCGGCTTTGCGTCAATTATTGACAATGTAATAACTAACAATACTGCATTTCAACGCGCTGCAGGTATAAGCTTGCACAGCGTAATGAGCTATACTATCGTCAAAGGCAACACAATAAATAGAAATACCGCTAACGGAAACGATGGCGGCACCGGTGGAATTTGGGTAATTGCCAATACCGCAGAAGTGGCTATAAAGAGTAACAACATAGCAAATAATACTGGTTTTTCTGGGTATGGTTTTGATGGCGGTGGAGTGAAGGTTACAAATAATCAATCAAGGGTAATAATCGATAGCAATGTAATTATCGGCAATACAAGCACCCGAGGCGGCGGAATTGATATTGGCGGCCAAGGATTCGGCGCCATCGGAAGTGCCATCATCACCAATAACGAAATCTGTGATAATATTCCTCACGGTGTCTACTTGTACAGTACTGCTCATGACACAAATGTTACAGAAATTGAATACAACTATATCCATCATCAACAAAATGATGGGATAAAAGTAGCTTTAGGAGCCTTCAAAATAATGTTCAATATTTTGTATTCAAATAGGGGAAATGGCATAACTACTGGTGAACATACTTATGACTTATACCATTTAGGATCAATTCGCAACAACTCTATATTACACAACAAAGGATTTGGCATGTTGTTGCAGAGCAGTGGCCCAGGCGGGAAAGCCAGGAATAACCTTGTAATATCTGATAGTATAAATATCAAAATAACGAATAACTACTGGCCAATGCGTTGTTCGAATCTGCTCAACAGTACTCAAAGCTACGCCTACTTTTACAACGCTTCTGCTGGCAACAATACCTTTGCAGATAGTAATTGGTGGGGTACAACCATAGATACGAATATTCAAAAGAAGATTCATGATTGGAACGCAGACATTTCCTTTGGAAATGTTCTGTACAAACCATTTTTACTGACTCCTGATACAAATGCTCCTATTTCGCCAATACAAAACGTCAGAGCGGTTCAGACAGCTGGGCAAGTTAGAGTTGACTGGTCTCCCTCACTTGAGAAGGACGTTGCAGGATATAAAATATATTCAGATAAGGGGCTAACAACTGTCACCAAAACAGGGAAGGATTCGTTTTTTGTTTTGACTTCAGTGCCCAATAGTGATACAATAGCAATTGCTGCTTTTGACAATAAAGCTGATGGGCGATTAGATCTTTATGAAGGACATGAAAGTTGGTTAACTAAAATTAAAATCAGCAAATACACGCAAAGCGAAAATGCTGGTTTGAATAAATTGAATTACGAAATAGCCATGTCGCCAAACCCGTCAACAAACGTTGCCTATATTTCGATAAAAAACTATTCGGGTCCTTTTACTTTTAGATTATTCAATACATCTGGGCAGGTAGTTATAAATGGAGATTCAAAAGGTAATGAAAGTTTTAGAATAACAACTTCTTTATTACCCAATGGAGTATACTATTTAAAAGGGACTTTTGAAGATCAAATTCTTTCAAAGAAAATTGTTATTCAAAAATAACATAAAGGAGTTCTGATGAAAATTGGATTATTAGTCTTTTCAATGTTAATGCTGATTTTTCTGTATTCTCAATGTGCAATCCCTACCGATAGTGATGAAAGTAACAACAATAATGTTCCCTTAACAAAGGCGACTATTAATTGGTCTAAATGTCCTGCTGGTGACAGCATAGCTATTTACTCA
>JAEUSG010000022.1 GCA_016788315.1 Fibrobacterota bacterium
AGAGAATTTGTTCCTGTATTAGCAGAGAAAGACCCTGTAGTATTAACAATAACTGTTGGAAGTCTGCCATAACGACCGCCGGAATGAGTATAGGTTTGTGAAGTATTTCCATTGACAATTATTCTAGCATTTCCACCGGTAGCACACAATGATGCATTTACAGGCCCTTTTGCTTCAATAATACCGCCATTCACGATACAACGTGTGGCACCATTAGAAGCAGGATCTCCGCCTTGCAAATAGGTTCCATTGACTACAATAGTATCAGTACTACGCAAATTATATGTTACACCGGTATTTATCCAGTTAAGATTTTGACTACTGTAAAACACAAGCGAGTTAAGATTTAGTTTACCATTTACACGCAGACTGCATGATTGCATGGAAGTGTATGTTTCGCAATAATGATCGAATTTCACGACTCCATTATTGTGATTAAAGACTCCACCAGCCATTTTTAAATTACCTGAATTATTAGCTGCAGCAATACCGGAAATAAAGAGAGTATCAGGCGTACTGTTAAACGTACCCCCGTTAATATTTAAATCACCATTTATTCTAATTGTACCATTATTGGAGTTGAATGTTCCTGCGTTTTGCGTAAAACCGCCACCACCAATTGTAAGCGTTGTTCCAATTCTTTTTGATAGGTGGATGTTATAACCTGCGTTCATTCTAATATCGCCAATAGTGGTGTTGGTGGTTATGGAACAGGCAACAGCTTTTAAACTTGAGAAAATAACCGTATCTGTTGCAGCTGGTATGTAAGGAGGGGTCCAATTGGTAGCAATATTCCAGTTTCCGGCTGTTGAAGCATACCAGTAGTGCCGATTTCCATCAACGCATGGAGTAAGTAGAGTCCAGCCATTATTACCGCTATTAAAGGAATTTACGGCTGTAATTGATCCTGTCATGTAGCTGACATCAACATCAGCGACATTAAACGTTCCACTTCCAGACCATAATCTTTGTGTAGTGTTTGTTGATCGAATAACGATATATTGACCATCTAAACATGAATTACCGCTACGCCCCAAATTAACAGTACCGCTATTATTTACATTACCGCCAAGAGAATCATAACCTGTGCCGTTATTAATCCATGAAGCACTTGAAGATATTGTAATATTTCCGCCTGTGCGCACACCGGATACTGTTCCCTGGCTAAATGTTCCATCTGCAATGTAAAGTGAAGTAGTTGCGTATAATCTATTAGTGTTTAGCGTAACTGTTCCGCCTGGTTTATTGATATATACATTAGCGAAAGAGCTACCGGGACCTGGATTAAAAAGGACATTTCCAGTACCATATAGAACTGCTGAATCAGGTACTGTTCCTCTGTTGCCAATACTGTTTAGCCAATTTCCTCCAACACGAATTATTCTGCCAGAAGCAACTATGCCGTAACCTCCAATTACACTAAAATCATTACTTACATCAATGTTACTACCGAAAATAGTTTCCCAGCCGCTATTGATTCTAAGGTTATAGAAAGACATGCCATTAGTAGAAACGTTATCTGCATATGAACCGCCTATCATAGTTACAGTTGAAACACCTGGATTAACGGTCCCAGCTATATGAGACCAATTACCTGTACAAGTAATTGTACCCATCATTGTAAGCGTTCCACTGGGTTTGTTTATTGTTATGTTGGGTACTGCATAATCGCCGATACAGTTAATAGTCTGATCCGTTGTGCCATTAAAAATAATAGTTCCTCTTCCATATGTGCCGGAAGAGGGGAGATTTACAAAGTGTCCACGGGCTTCAAAGACGCCTGAATTACCAAGCTGGAATCCACCAGCAACTACAACAAAGCTATCAAGCACAATCATATTTGCACCAGAAAGCTTAAAGCCCCAGGAACCACCCGAAGAACTCAATTCTAGCTTATTGAATGTGTGACCTGTAGTACCAAGATGCAGCTGTGGATATCCGCTACCGCTACCGGAGACAATTAATTTTCCCGTACCTGGAAGAAACATACCGCCAGAGAAATCATAATAGGCACCAGGAGAGCCCCATCCAAAACTGAAAGTTAAAGTATATGATGCCGCATAAAACTTACCAGTGCAACCTGTTAACATTGAAAGACCATAAGTACACGTAAGATTTCTTCCCATTTTCACAGTATCAGTATAACCTGCCTCCATGATCATGTTCTTTACAGTTCCGCCAAATCCACCGTCTATAGTGCTTTGTTTTGTTGATGTCCCATTAAAGACAACTGAGTCTGTTGAGGCAGGTACAAATGGGGGATTCCAATTTAATGCAGTTGACCAATTATTGTCAGCGCCTAAACCCATCCATATATGTTTAGCAGCGTCTGCACAATTTGTAGTCGTTACGTTTGTATTATTGCCGCTGCTGATAGAATTTGAAAAAGTTCTAGAGACATCAATATTCATATCCTTTGCATCAACATCTGTCAAAGTAAAAGATGTTCCTGAATTCCATAAGCGAGCCGCAGCTGTTGTGGAGCGGATTTTAATATACTGCGCATCAGAACAGGCAGCACCACCACGTCCAAATGTTATAGTCCCATTATTTGTAACATTTCCCCCAAGGCTGTCATAACCTGTACCGGAATTTGTCCAGGAACATCCACTGCCTATTGTGAACAATCCGCCGGTCCTCATACCAAATGAAGCACCCTGATCTAATGAGCCTGATGTAATGTCAAGAGTCGTTTGAAATATGGTATTGCCGGCAAGCCTTGCTACTCCGGAAGGTTTGTTAATTGTAAACGCCGCATTTGTAAAACAGCCGGAGATGAGCTGTGTTCCAGGACCATCAAGTGTGATTGTAGAAGTTCCTGTAAAAGCAGATGGCCCCGTAAGATTTCCTGCAACTGTCACAGCACCATTAGAAAGACCGGAACTTGCGCCGCCAACTAGAGTCAAATCACCATTAATATCCATAGTTCCAGCTACATATGAATTGATCCCACCACCATTAGGTGCAATAACCACATGGTTAAACGCCATTGCTCCTGAAGATATTGTCTTGTTGTTCTGTTCGAATCGTACAGTACCAGTGGGATTTACTGTACCTGCTACATAGTAAAAGTTATCTGTAACACCAAGTGAGTCACTGAGTGTTAAAGTCCCGCCTGATTTATTAATAAGTACTTTGCCTAAAAAACCAAGTCCACCATTTGCGGTAAAGCTCTGATTTTGTGCACCTGTAAAGAGAACGTTTGGACCTGCGAGAGAGCGTTCAAATGAAATAACATTTCCATACGCTGAAATTGTATCTCCGGACCATCCGCCAACGCCATCGTAAACCGTAAGTGTGCCGTAAACTTTATTTGCACCGGTCAAAACACACGTACCCAATCCCATTGTCAAGTCGAGATTGTAAAAATTAGCGGATCTTGCATTCAGTGCGGTTAATCCAGAAACATTTTTTCCATTGAGGTGAACTCGGCCATTGTTGTGGTTAAAAACTGTTGTCGATCCGGTATCTGTAAATGGAGCCGAAAGGACTGTGAGAGTGCCATTTGTACTAGTGAAAGTACCACCATTGTGGATAAACGCACCTTTAAAAATGATTGAGTCGCCCTCAATGCTTCCTACAAATGTTCCTCCGGACATAACAAAGGCATCAGTTGTTCCACCAACACCAATGTTCATCTTTGTATGTCCAACATGTGAAATTGTTCCAGTATAATTTGCTAATATTTCAATTTTAGCGACAGTAATCTGAGCAATATTTGTCTGACAATTTGCCGAACTAACTGAACCATCAAATACAACGGTGTCTGATGCTCCCGGTACAGCATTTCCTGTCCAGTTTGTTGGTGTATCCCAATCTGAATTTGTGCTGCCATCCCATGTTACAACACCTCCTAGCAAATTAGCCGATAGAAAAACAACAAATAGAAAAATCAATGAAACTAGTTTTGAATACTTACGAGTCATTATTTACATCCCCTAATTTTGTTACATATTAATGGTATTATCCGCTTAACCAATATAAACTCAGATGCTTAAGCTACACAATTCACAATTTGTCGTATTAGCCATTTTTGCCAGTAAGACCAGTTATTTATTGTCGTTAAACATCCTATTTAGGTTCAAAATATTTTTTACATGCAAATAATCGATTTTGGCATTAACGAAAAATGGTTTATCTTATATTTAAGAACATTTATGATGAAGCAAATTAGGTTTCTAATGCTAATAGTTATTTCACTACTGTTGTATACTTACACATACAGTCAGCAGTTTGATAACCTTCAAATTACTGCAGGCGCCTCAAGTCCGGCAGTTATACAGGACACAAATAGTGCTGTCATTTTTCCAGGTGCCAATATTCCAATTTCCAAGGTCATAGTTTTCACCTCCATCTCCGACACTATCCTTCTGACAGCCAAGGCTCGTGATATTGCATCAAGCGAAACAAGGGACATAGCAGTTACTTGGCGTCTTTCGAATAATAATGTTGTTGAAAACGGCGCTTTTCCTTTGCAGCCTTCAATCCGGCTTAGTGCAATCAGATCTGTAAAAGAGGATACATTGATAGCAACATACGGCAGTGGTATTACATACATGACAGACACTATAAGATTTCGCGTTTTACCTGCTTACGCAAACGAAGTGGTTCTTTATAAAGGGGATACATCATTAACAGCAGGGGATACGTTTCGATTTTCACTGCATTTAATTGATGCAAGAGGCGACAGCGTTACGGATCCTTCCCGGCTTCCAGATTCTATATCAGTCTACGCATCAAAAAATGAAATAAATCTTTCAAACGGGAATATTCTGACTTTGGCAAACTTGAAAGTTCCATATAAGGGCAGCTTAATTAGTATGCCCGGTTTTGTGCCTATCAAAAGCAGCGGAAGCAATAAAATTGTAGTTTCACTTTACTACCATAAAAATGTTCTTGACGGTCGTTCGTGGGGAGACACAATTGAACTTAAGGTTAATGCAGCAAGCCCCAAATCAATGGTCGTGCATCGCGGAGGCACAACAAATATACCGACAGTTGATAAAATAACCACTTTCGGAACAGATATTGCCAGCGGCCAGGTTGTTTATGATGTTAAACTTTATGACAAGTTTAACAATATGCTTGATTCAACAAGAAGTGAATATGGAGAACCGGGCGTAAGCCGACAGATATCAGGTACTGCAATAGATACTGCCGGTTTTATGACGCTCAGAAACCACCATATATATTCAAGGACAGGAAATGAGACAGGTGGATATTCGCGTGTAACCTTTTTATTCACACCGCTTATAGGTCAGCAAGCATCGATAAGCTGCTCAATTCAAGTTGTTCAGGTTGTAGGTATGAAAGATGCAACAACTCATGAATGGGTTGCTGATCCTGTTTATCGAAGAGCAGAGGCCTTGAAGGTTATAAAGGATGTTCTAGGCCTGAATCCGGATTCAGTTGCACCGTCAAATATAGCTGAAGCCGAAAAAAACAGCCGCATAACAAGTACTCTGGCTCGATACGGATACAGCACTAAACGGGACGGTTTCCTTGATTATATTGATCTAAGACTTGCAACCGCTTATCCTCTTAAAGATTCAATGATAACCAGAATCTTTTTTGGACGGGGACGCGATACTCTGTTCTGGGAAGTTACAGATACAGGATATTTTGTTCAACTGCCGCAACGTACAAAGATTCTTCCACTTGATTCCTTGGATAGTGAGGGAGGATGTATTAGGTGGAGAGTATGGCTGATATCGCACGCCAAATACCCTTCAAAGTTTTCAATGTACGAAACCGGTTTTCTTCCAGTTATTACTTTTAATAATGAAAATTCAAATCTGCTTTCTTCAACACCATATATAGGCGGAACAGAAATTCTGTGGACGATTCCTGATTCCATAGTAATTGACAGTGCGGCACCTGTAATAAGCCGTTTTTCTTTTGTTGATAATGCATGCAACAAAGACAATCCGGAAAACACAGTCCGAATAGGTTTCAGTGAACCTGTCAGATATGCAGGAATGCCTTCACTTTCTGCTAATAAATCCTTTGTTCTTATAAATTCATCAGTAAATGATTCCTCGTTTCTTTCAAGTACAATAGTGCGTGAATTTAAAAGGGATTTGCTGATAGACGATGATTCGCTTGAAGCTTGGAATTACATAGGACGTGAGCAATATATGATGATGTGGGAACTGGTGATTCTACCAGATTCTAACAGCAGCTTTAGATACAACCACACACAAATCAGATTCTCTTTGGATACAGCACTTACGGCTTTAGCGGATATAAACGGTAATGTTCCTACCGCCGTAGTCGGGAATACTGTCATTCTTTCTTCGGAACGTGGCGTTCCACCATATCTTTGTGATGCACAAGGGTTAACAATATGCAAAATTGAAGATGCAGTATTGTTCAATCATGAGAGCGGTTCAAACGCACCTCTATTTCCATGGTTCGGGGCATCAATTAATATGCAATCACTTGATCTTGCTGTACCAAGGAAATCGGTGATCAAGCGGTTCATGTCAAATGGTAGAAATTTTGTTGTTGTTGATTATGATACTCTAGCTTCAATGATTACAATCAGTGTCTTAATTTTTGACGCAATGGGAACACCAGTTGCAAGTAGTTCAACACATCCGGTATTGAAATCTGAGATCAATATGAGCCGTCTCCGGGCTTTCCTTAATCTTGATGAAGTTCAGGAACGTGTTTCGTTTATGTCTTTTAAAGAACTGCAGTCCCACTATGATATAAGAGTTGCCAGGAGCCCAGTCGAGCCTGATACGCTTAAACCACTTTATCCTCCAACTGTAAATCTTGGATACGATTTTATAATGAGTCAGAAAAACAGCTTTGCTAAGCCTTTATTTCCTATGCCAGCCTGGAATGGAACTAACAGTCGCGGACGTATTGTTGCACCTGGCGGTTATATT
>JAEUSG010000134.1 GCA_016788315.1 Fibrobacterota bacterium
TTAATCATACAAACAGAGCGAGCGGGAGAGGTGCCTATACATTCTGCATGTGTCCGGGCGGTGAAATTGTAAACGCATCATCCGAACAGGGCATGCTGGCTCTCAACGGTATGAGCTATGCTGCCAGAGCATCAGCATATTCTAACGCCGCAATAGTCATTAATTGCAGCGTCGCCGATTATCCTTCAACGCATCCACTCGCAGGTATCGAATTTCAACGGAATATTGAGCGGAGGGCATTCATTGCAGGCGGTTCCAACTGGCATGTACCAGCTCAAAACTTAATGGATTTCATTCATAACCGCCCTTCAGATATACTACGCATGAACTCATGTAAAACCGGTGTCAGAAGTGCGGACTTAAGACCGCTCTTCCCATCGTTTGTAGTTGACGCACTGCTTGAGGCATTCAATAAATGGTCACTGGAAAGTCCTGAATTCGTAAGTGAAGAGGGTATTCTTTTAGCGCCGGAAACAAGAACATCATCTCCGGTAAGAATTCTCAGAACTGAACACTATAATGCCAAAGACATTCAGAACATTTATCCAATCGGCGAGGGCTCAGGCTACAGCGGCGGTATAACCAGTGCTGCAATAGATGCTATAAAGGCGGTTGAAACCGCTTGCAAATAAAAGCTGTGTTGCTTATTTTACATCTCTATTTTATTCGTCTGTAACGAGTTATATGCCTGGATGGCGGAACTGGCAGACGCAAGGGACTTAAAATCCCTCGGTCAGAAATGGCTGTGCCGGTTCGATCCCGGCTCCAGGCACAATTAAGCCGCTCATTTCGAAAGAGATGGGCGGTTTTTGTTTAAAAATCAGCATTTTTTAATTTTCAATTGATCAATTGTTAACAACGGCGATTATGCAGGTTTATGCAGAATTATCGGGTAGTTTTGACACTGGTTCGTCCCACATTTTTTGGTACGCCAGAACGTTTTCTGCTGTTGCAATGATCTCACCTTTTATAATCGAATCAAATACAGTTAATTTTTTGGTAATTGCTACGACCAAGATAGAAATGGAAAGATAGCTGCTCTTTACAAGAAGGGTGTTGCTGGAACTGAAATAGCCGATCAGCTGGATGTGCGGTAGCTTTTTATTAAGTGGTTGTTTTCAAGTGTAAAGAACGAATATATTGAAATGCGTTGGCAGGTAGAGAATTAAAATGATAGTGATTTTATGGTTAGAAAAGGGTCTTAAAATAGGGAGTTTGGGCAATTGTCAATTTTTGGGAGAGAGAAAAAATGAAAAAGGCCTTTCTGAATACCATCTTGATAATGTTGTTTTCCTATCCGGCGATAGCAAAACATGTATCAGAAGTAAAATCAGAAAATATCTGTAAGGACTATTTCAACCTAATGTTTAATGTTCAGGATATGGATAGAGTCCTTGAACAATCTAAAATCATATCAAAATCAAAAGACGCAAAAGGTTTACCTTGTTATGCGACTGCTGAAGCAATAATGAACCTCGCCAATAAGCACAACGAAAACAACAATGAACCACTTAAACTTTTTCTTCTAGCATACTGTCGCACCAATCAGAACTGGCCTCAACCGGTTCCAGGAGCTGAATTAACTGCAAAAGCAGAAGAACCACTACTCAAACTAATAGCATTATACCCCGAAAACACGCTTGTGCCGCAGGCATATTTCATGCTCACAAATATTTTAGACGAATCAGATTCATCCCTGCAATATTATATGCTCATCGCAGACAAATATAAAAACGCCCGTACAGAATGGCCTCATATGGGTGGGCGCAAGATATACCTTGGTCAAAACATCGCAGGCACATCACTTTTTTTTGCTTCTGATATATACATGCGTAAGGGCAATAGAGAAAAAGCAGTGGAGTGCCTAAAAAGGATAGTTAATGAACACGGGAACGAAAAGGATTACAAGCATGGTATATACCGTCCCGATGCTTATGTTCAAATACTGCATTTGTATACAGGATGGCTTGGTGACAAAGAAATTGAGTACGGGTATGAAAAAGATGTATTCGATATTTGTAAAACCCTGCTGGATTTACCGGCAGAAACTTATCTGACAAAAAGAATTCGTTGCTATACTACAGGAAATACACACGCTGAAGCCTATATGGTTCTTGCCAAACTTAAAAATGACATTGAATACTATAAGAAAGTGATAATTGAATATGGAGACACATTCTCAGGCGAAGATGGATCTGACGCTGGAAACTCCTACGGTTTTTTCGCTTCCGTCAGATTGGATAGCAAATTAAATGATATTGATTCGCAAATTAAGACGTACAGGGAAATTGCCGAGAAGACAATAAGCAGGTATATGCAGGCACATTACAGATCCCGGTTAGCAGATATATATATGAACGATAAAAAAGACTTAAAATCGGCCCTCGCCGAATACAAATATATTGCCGAAAATTTAAAAAACATACCTTATTATGACCCGGAAGCACTGGGCGACGGTAAAGGATTCAGCGATACTGCAAATAATATGATTCGGAAAATTACCGAACTTATGAAGTAGACTGGTCATTTGGTTTGGCATTCATTGATAACGCCCATACAAAACATAAAAAACAAGGTTCGATAAGGTGACTTTGTCGGACTTTATAAAGGATAGATTTACCGTGGTTCTGGGTCTAACACATCACCTATGCTTCCTCCCTGCTACAGGATGAACATTTATCGGAGTGGTTTAAGGATACACTGAAGTCGGCGTTACAGAGGGAGTCGTTTGAGGCTGAGCTGGATGCGGATTTGTTGTATAATGCGTTGAGGGCTAGGAATTGTGGTATTGTGGAAAGGACTTTGTCTGAATAAGGCAATGAATGTATTTTACAATTTCATAATGGAACTCAATATATAATTGCGGGATAACATATCATGGTAAAAATAATACTATCAGCTCTTGTGACATTTTCAACGCTATTTTTGGGATGCACTAAAGATACCTCCGTATCGGTAAGTGAAAATGGATTGCCTAGAATTACTTCACAACCGTCACCTCAAACTATTCGGATCGGCCAAAATGTTACTTTCACAGTTGTGGCAACTGGTGATTCTGTGCTTGCATATCAATGGCGTAAAGATGGTAGCAATATTAGTGGTGCTACAAGTTCCAGCTATAATATTAGTAATGTATCATTTAGTCATGCTGGATATTATTCAGTTAATATTTCAAATAGTTGTGGGTATGTGACAAGTATATCTGTAACACTTAACGTAGAACCTTGTGGAATGAAATACGTAACGGGAAGCACTTTTCTGATGGGCGACTCATTGTATGCGACACCCATTCATACGGTTACGGTAAGCAGTTTCTGGATGGATAGCACTGAAGTCACTCAGGCTGATTACTATGCTTTGACAGGACTGAACCCTTCGACCTTTAAAAATAATATGCTACAACCAGTCGAGCAAATTTCTTGGTATGATGCGGTATTGTATTGCAATGCCAGAAGCAAACGGGATGGATGTGATACCGTTTATACCTTCACGGCAATTTCTGGTACAGCTTATAATGGTTGCACTGGATTGACAGATTTAGCCATTAACATGAATAAAACTGGTTATCGATTACCCACAGAAGCCGAATGGGAGTTTGCCTGCCGTGGCGGAACGACTACCACCTGGCATTGGTCAGACACGTATATACAAGCGGAAGCTGATGCCTACAGTTGGAACGGTGGGGGCTTCAGTGGCACAACACAGATTGTATCAAGTAAGTTAAGTAACGGTTATGGTCTTTACGATATGGCGGGGAATGTATGGGAGTGGTGCAGTGACTTGTATGGTAGTTATAGTAGCGATGCTCAAATAAATCCGATAGGGGCTATGGATGGCAGTTATCGTGTTACTCGTGGTGGTTCCTGGCGTAGTGGTGGCTACTATTATCTGCGTTGTGGATACCGTCATAGCTTCAGTCCAGACAATCGGGACTATCTTTTCGGCTTCCGTTGCGCCCTGTAGGTTCGGTTATGCTAGCAAACCGTTTACACTTTTTGTACTCATACCTTATAAGGGAATCTATGGACGATTTATTCTTCTGGTAAAGAAATTTTATGAAGTAGTATTCTGAAAAGAGTTTTGTCTGATTAATGCAATGAATATATTTTACAATATGCTAGAAAATATTGAATGAAACTAAAGAGGGCAATTAAATCATGACAAGAGTTTTATCACTGATCGGAGTGCTTTTTGTATTGGTGTTTAATGGATGTTCAAAGGATACACCTGTTTCATCTAATCCTGACAAAGAGATTTCGTATACTGTCACTTATAACGGCAACGGTAACACGAGTGGCAGTGTTCCTTCTACGCAGACTAAGATGCAGGGTGTAACATTGACGATTGCAACCAACACTGGTAATCTTGTTAGGTCAGGCTATACATTTACAGGTTGGAACACGGAAGCAAACGGCACTGGAACGGACTATGCCGTTGGAGCTTTATATACCGCTGATGTTAGTGACACTCTTTATGCAAAGTGGACGGTCATTTGGGGGGGGATGAAACGAATTGAAGGTGGTACGTTCAATATGGGCGATACAATTAATTCAAATTCTAGACCCATTCATACAGTTACAGTGAGTAGCTTCTGGATGGATAGCACAGAAGTTACGCAAGCTGATTATTTGGCTTTCACAGGGTATAATCCATCTAACTTTACTTATATCAAGCTGAGGCCAGTTGAACAAGTTACATGGTATGATGCCGTTTTGTATTGCAACGCACGTAGTAAAAGGGATCATCGTGATACTGTTTATACCTATTCCTCTATTTCAGGTACTCCATATAATTTTTGCACCGGACTCAAAGACCTTGTTATTAACATGGATAAAAATGGCTATCGTTTACCTACAGAGGCTGAATGGGAATATGCTTGTCGTGCAGGTAGTGCTACCACTTTTTATTGGTCAAACACTTGGATAGATTCTGAAGCAAATAAACATTGTGTAAACGCAGTGAGTACTCCATTGGGCATGTCCCAGCCGGTAGCGGGTAAGCTAAAAAATAGTTTTGGACTTTATGATATGATAGGAAATGTCAGCGAGTGGTGTAATGACTGGTTTGGGTATTACGGTCTGGAATCGCAAAAAGATCCTATCGGATCTGCTCCTATCGAAAGTACTCGTGTTGAACGTGGTGCTTCATGGGCACATGTAGCAACCTTTTTAAAATATTATCGTTCTGGATGTCGTTCCCATGGTAGTCCAAAAATGGGTTCTAACAGCACTGGTTTTCGTGTTATCTGCAAAGATGACGAATATGCATCACCATCTGACGTACTACCAATTGATGTAGGCATGCCACGGTACTAGCTTTTACTTTGACAAAAAAATGTGAGGTCAATGTGACCATCCACCTCACAGTAATATATAAATGTGACCAATGTGAGGTGGTTTTAAGTAGTGGTATTTTAGTTAGGTAAAGCTATATGATTTTGACAATTTTGATTGACATATCTGCTAAAATGGGGTTTTGTAGAATATCATATCACATGGTCACTTTTCTTTACAATAGTGCAGTAAATAATGCATATTGTATAGCGAGAAAATAATCTGGAGAACCCAAAATGATAAAAATGCTTTTCCTTACCTTAATAATTTCCATTTCAGCAATGTCATCCGTACGTGTAGGCATGATGCCATTCAAAGGAGAGGGCTTTACTCCAACTGAACTTAGCACCCTGACGGCAAAGTTTCAGGATGAACTTTTTAAGG
>JAEUSG010000158.1 GCA_016788315.1 Fibrobacterota bacterium
ATAATCAGCACCGGTTTGCCAAGTGTTGGCGCTTCTTCCTGAATTCCACCTGAGTCTGTAAGGATAAGCTTACTTCTATTCATCAGTGCAATAAAATCAAGATAGCCAAGTGGCTCGATAAGATGAATATTCTTCTTATTCCCTAGAATTCTGTTGACAGGTTCACGTACGTTCGGATTCATATGAACAGGATATACAAAAGCCTTATCCGGATATTTACCAGCAAGGGTTGAAATTGCTCTGCATAGAGACTCAAAGTTTGCACCAAAATTTTCACGCCTGTGTCCCGTTATTAGAACTAAATCTTTATTTAGGTTCGCTGCCATTAATTCAGCGGGCAAACCTGGAATTGAAATTTTTACATTCTTTACTTTTTCTACTGCAATCTTTAATGCATCAACAACTGTATTTCCTGTTACAAAAATTCTTTCAGGGGCAATCCCCTCTTTCAGAAGATTTTCTTGACTCCATTCAGTAGGTGCGAAATAATAATCCGCTAGTTTTGTGGCAAGGACTCTGTTCATCTCTTCCGGAAATGGTGAGAATTTATTCCAGGTTCGTAGACCAGCTTCAACGTGGCCAACTTGAATTTTATGATAAAAGGCAACCAGAGCAGTCGCAAAAACTGTTGTTGTGTCGCCTTGTACAAGAACGATATCGGGTTTGAATTCTGAAAAATAAGAATCAATGCCAGTAATTGCTTTCGCTGTTAGGCCAGCCAAAGTTTGATTTGGTTGCATCAAATTAAGGTCTACATCCGGCACTACGCCAAACACTTCAAGAACTTGATCGAGCATTTGCCTATGCTGGGCGGTTATACAAACACTTACTTCAAACTCAGGTCGTTTTTTTAATTCTATAACAACTGGACATAACTTTATAGCCTCGGGACGTGTACCAAATACTACTGATACTTTTTTCTTTTTATTCATGGCCTTTATCCTCTGCCCCATTAATCAAACTAACAATAGCAGCGCGTATACTCGTAAATTTGTCTTCTTTTATAGTACCCACCTGTGAATTTATTAAAGTAGAATTTGCAGTAAATAATTTACCTGGTCTAACAAAACTGTCTCGTACAAGAGATCCCGTCAAGAAGTTCTCAGATACAAGAGCAATTGCTTTTCTATCGCCATAAGGATTACTTGTTATTTGACATAATATCCAGTCATCTC
>JAEUSG010000179.1 GCA_016788315.1 Fibrobacterota bacterium
TGTGAAACGCACTACTATGACAGCTTCGTAATGCAGTTGATAACTGGAACTGTTTTCGATTTCTACTCAATTCAGGGGGAGAATCTTCTTCCTTCTTTCTGCGATGAGTCAAAGGTTTTTCTGTCCAAAAATGTAATTGAAAAAGAGCATCTCCTGCTTGATTTTGCAATAGAGAAACCTCTTTCGACTATCCGCTTTCTTGAGTCTGGTGGCGATGAATTTCTGGGTGTAATATCATTTCCCCGGTTTTTGACGCAGCTTCAAACCTCAAATGACAGAGCATTGCTCTTTGCCGACGACAGTGGAAAAATTTTTGGCTGCAATGGTCTGCTGCTTAGAGCTCTATATATTCCAGAGGCCGGGGCTGTCATAGGTAAAAAGGTAGAAGAACTTTTTACATTTAACAGTGTTCATCCTCTATTGGAGCAGGAGGATAAAATTGATACTCCTGTTGTTAAATGGGAGAAGGGGAGACCTTTTCCCGGTGCACTAGTTAAAGAAGAGGGCAGTGACAAAGGTATAAGATTCACAGAAATGAATGCTGAGTTTGATGTGTATGAATCAGATTTCGCTCTGACAGTGGAATTTGTTTCGCATAAGGGGAGCTTCCCCGGTGTCATTCTCAGGGGTAGAAAAAAACGCCCCTTCATCTTTCCTGATACGGCAGGCTATGTACTTGCAAAGCCTGCTAAAGAGGCACTGCAATTTAAAAGGGGGGCAGAAAAGGTTCGGCTTCTGAATATGCCAGAACTTCCTGATAGCGAAAAAGCTGTTCTGAGAATAGAAAAAAAGGGGATGCAGTTTGACTTCTTTATAAATGATGTGTCATGCGGATCCTTTATTGAGTCTTCTCCTCTTCTAATTCCAAGCGACAATAAAATTTTCCTTTTTACCTACCCGGAACAGAAAGTCGACATAGCTGCAATATCCCTGTTTAAGGGACGAAAAAGCTCCGATTCTCATAATCTTTTAAGTGCGTATATGAAAACCGGAGAAAAGAGAGTGCGTTTTAATATCTCTATTCGGCAGGAGATTCTTGATGGCGTCAACTGCAGCCGTTACCAGCTGGAAGATGTTACAGAACTGCTTGACAACATAGATTCTCTTACAAAAGAGAGAGATGAACTGACAGAACTTCTGGCCGAAAACAGACAGCTCGGTGAGTCGGAATCAATGCGGCTTATAAGAAAGGATTTGGCAAAACTTGCACCCACTTCTTTATCAGTGCTGGTAGAGGGTGAAACGGGAACAGGAAAAGAGGTGCTCGCAAGAACAATACATGAGACCAGCAGAAGACGTGATAACGCTTTTGTAAAGATAGACTGCTCAACCATACCTGAAAATCTAATGGAGTCAGAATTGTTCGGCCACGAAAAAGGGGCATTTACAGGCGCTCTTGCCGCACATGCAGGCCGTTTTGAGCAGGCGCAGGGGGGGACTATTTTTCTGGATGAGGTTTCAAATCTTTCTTTGTCAGTTCAGGCAAAGTTGTTAGGAGTAATTCAGGATCGTACAATAACCAGAATCGGCGGAACAAAACCGATTCATCTGAATGTGCGGCTTATTTCAGCGTCGAATATTCCATTGCTTAATCTGGCGTCAGAGGGTAATTTCCGTGCCGACCTCTATTACCGGCTCGCAGAATTCACCTTTCTGCTGCCGCCATTAAGAGAACGGGCGGGAGATATTCCCTCACTTGCAGCAAAGTTCCTTGCAGAAGCTGCAAAATCCTATGGTGTTTCGGCGGTAAAATTGAATAGAGCCTCCATGGAAAAGCTGATTAACTACAGTTGGCCCGGCAATATTAGAGAGCTGCGAAATACCGTAATGAAAGCCGCCCTTTTATGCGGCGGTAAGGAAATTGACGAAGAGCATATCAGATTTGATTCGGTAGTCGCAAAAACAAGCGCTTCCGTTGGATATCCGTTATTGACTCCTGAGCGAATCAAAAATGTTATAAATGAATGTGAGGGCAATCTTTCAAAAGCTGCCAGACGGCTTGGTATAAGCAGGGTGACGCTTTATAAGAAGATGAAGAATCCCGCCGTTGCAAGGGTCGTTCGCGAACGACCCCTTGAACGGCGGTGACTTCAGAAATTAATGTCTTCTTCAGCTAAAATAACTTAGATTTGAGATAAGGGTGCAGGGGAGGAAAGGGTAAATTATATGCGTAAGCTTTTTCAGGGCAGGAGCCGATATTTCCTGCTTGCAGTAGCAGTGATCACTCTCGTAACCTTTGACGTCATCATGAGCGGTGGAAGCGGATCAACAGATAAAACAACAGCACCGGAATCATTCTTCTTCGATTCGTTTAATGATGAGATAGACGGTTACACTCAGGCTTCGCTCATACGGCATGTCTCTGTGGTCCGCTCAGATTATGATTCGCTGCCAAATCCTAAGCCGCATACAGATGTGTTATCTAGAGCTGATATTAAGGCGATGGTTTACAAAGCTATAACACTCGACAAGCAGTACCCGGGTAACTTGAGTGTGCTTAAATCTCTTGTCGATGCCAAGGGCGCATCACCTAGAGTTACCATCATGGCCAACCTTAATGCCTATCCAGGCTTTCGATATACAACCGGCGATGGAACAGACCCCAGAGTTATTGAGGCAGTAATCTCATACATTGCCGACAGCACCTCGGCAAAACGTATCTCTTTACTTTTAGGCGGCAGCTATCAGTCGTTCTCTGGTGAAACTGATGTGTTTGTCAAAACCGAATTTAACGGGGTACGGTGGAATCAATATTATCCCGATTTGCCGGATGACTTTTCTTTGCAGGGAATGCTCGACACCATAAAAGCGCGTAATCCCGGTAAAACGATTGAGGGGATAAATTCAAACTACGATGAAATACTCACTGGTGGCCGTTCCTATCGTGATCTTACTCCCGCAGAACGGGTAGGCAGAACACCGGAATTCTATCCAGTTCCTGTAGGTAAAAACGGCATCGGTGCCCTTACCACAACAAATACAATTGCAGACAGCGGTAAATACAATCCAACAGAGGCCATCCTTAATTGCGATGTTTTTGTCAACGTTCCGGTAATGAAGCTCGGTCCCTATGATGTAAACATTAATGGAATATTTAAAAACTATATCGGTTCAGTATCACGCGCTACCTATTCGTCTATGCCAAGCACATATCCAAACAGCCGTTCTGTTTCACTGAACAATCTCGACCACAGTTATCTTGTAGGTACTGTTATGAATCTATTCAGCATAAGACCGACAGATTATGCAGTTTTTGACGCCATTTACTCTATGGAAGGTGAAGGCTCACACCCCTATACAAATGCAACAGGTGTTGTTCAGCGCAATCTGATTGTTGCCGGTAAAGACCCTGTATCTGTTGAAGCTGTAGGTGCAGCTACAATGAAGATAAACCCCCTTGATGTTGAACATCTGCGATGGGCACACGCTAAAGGTTATGGCGTTATGGATTTGCGTCGTATTGTCATTGAGGGAATGCCCATTTCTGCTGTCGATACCGATATGGTTGCAGCAATCGATGGGCAGGGATTGCGTAATTTTCCTGGATTTGCTAACAGACATTACACAGGCAGAACATGCAGGCGCTGGCTTATAAACGGCATGTATCGCGGTGGAGATAATTCAACCGCCTATATTGATGAAGTCAATGCCAATCCTGTTGCAGGCGATACAGTTAACGGCAAAAGCTGGACAGCATATTATTCGCCGACTCACCAGGTTGAACTTGGAATTCCATTCGACGCTGCATCCGACAGCACAATTGTATATGCGTTCACCAGAATCTTTTCTGACTCTTTTAAGACAGGAATCCTCTATGCAGGCGGCGGGAGAGGTGTTAAGATTTGGCTCAACGGCGTTGTAGTCTCTGACACAAATCTGATTACGTACAACGACGCCTCTGTTTATAAACAGGTCTATCTGAACCCGGGAGATAATCGCATTCTTGTAAAGGTTCGCAAATCAGGTACTAATTTTAAATTCAGTCTTGCTATCGTCAATAGCGGTCTTGAAAGCGCCAGAAATTCTGTCCGGATGCATTCCAGCGGTACCTCTTTGGGATCACCCACCACCCTTAACGCAGATAAAAAGAAAGCGCTTTTCGGAGGACGATCTCTCTTTGGAACATTTTACCACCTTGGCATTGGTCAGCCTTATGATATCGCCGTTGAAAAAGGCAGCAGTGTCGCTAATGTGCAACCTGAAATGGCTGTAAGTCCTAATCCGTTCACTCCGGTAATGACTGTAACATTTTCAAGCGGTGCTTCAACCGGAGAAAGAGCTGCTGTAGATGTTTTTGACTTGCGAGGAAGACATATCGCAAAATTATTCAGTGGCAGAACAATCGGCAGTTCTCAAAGAGCAGTTTGGGATGGAACTAATACCAATGGCGTTAGAGTAGCCGCTGGTCAGTATATCTGCAGGCTTACTACTTCGCATGGGACAATGTCGAAGAGGGTTGTGTTTTTGAGGTGATGGATAGTATTTCGGGAAAAGCATAAAGGCAGGTTACCCACCCCTTTCCCCTCCCTATAAATAGGGAGGGGCGAATTGTAAAAGAGTCAAATGATTGATACATTGAACAATGTTTTTGCCGGTACGTATACTCTAAAATTTATCACACTTTTCGTTGAACTTTTTCTACAGCTTATACCATACGCACTTTCGGGTGTTCTGATAGTCGGCCTTGTAAATGCTTTCTCTCCCCGTGATAAGCTTGCAGCAAGGCTTTCCGGGCGGCGATTTCTTCCTCTCTTGACGGTCTCTATTCTTGGTGCGATTTCTCCGGTTCCAACTTATGCCCTCATTCCTATGATTGCTTCAATGCATAAGGAGAGGAGTGTTCCAATCGGAATTCTTGTTGCTTTTATGATATCATCTCCATTGATTAATCCGCTCTTGTTTGTTATGACCTATGGCGCCTTTGGCCTGCCGATGGCTCTTATGCGTGTTGCGGCGGCAGTGACTCTTGGTATGGTTGGCGGTTTTATAGCGAATAGGTTTGCAGAAAAAAATAACAACGCTGTTCAATCAGATGCACCAATTGTAAAACAGTCTGACCAAAATCAAAGCTGGGTGAAGAGGTGGAAAACAGCAACCTTTAAAGAATTTAAGTTTGTTTTGCGGGTTTTTACCATCTCTGTTGCGGTTGCAGCCCTTGCAGGTGCTCTTGTACCGGCAGATCTCTTTATGAGAATTGTTGGAGGTAATCAAACCCTCTCTGTTGCTGCGGCTGTTGCATTAGGAATACCTCTATATGCCTGCGGTGGCGGAGCCATACCGGTAATGCAGGTGCTTTATGAGTCCGGTCTCAGTCAAGGTGCTGTGCTTGCCTTTTTTATCTCGGGCCCGGGAACAAGACTCTCTACAATCGCAGCACTGTCGATTTGCCTAAGCAGAAGAATTTCGATTATTTATCTCTCTGTAATAATTATTGGAGCGTTTTGGTTTGGTGTGGTTTATAATTTGGTGTGGTAAGAGAAGGAATACGAAAATGATAAGAAAAGCTTTTAAAATGAGTGTGAACAAAGGGGCTGAGGCTGAATATGAAAAACGGCACAACCCTATCTGGAAGGAACTTGAAGAGGTTCTTAAGCAGCATGGCGCACATAACTATTCTATTTTTCTTGACAAAGAAACAAATTCCCTGTTTGCATATGTAGAGATTGAAGATGAAGCGCGTTGGAATAGTGTTGCACAGACAGATGTTTGTCAACGCTGGTGGAAGCATATGGGCGATGTCATGCCGTCAAACAGCGATAATAGTCCTGTTGCTTCAGAATTGAGGGAAGTGTTTCATCTGAAATGAAACTGGTGAGGTGGCTTCGGCTCACATTGTAGTTTAGTATGAGCTCAGTCACCGGGCTTTGACTCACGTTGTAGTCGTGAATGAGCTTGAGTCACCGGAAGAAAGCAGAAAAGTGCGTCTCGGTACACCGCCCTAACGGACGGCACTCGACGCACGGGAGTCAGGGAAATGAAGAATACGTTCTTGTCTCCCGGTTGCCGAGTGATTTGCGTGAAACGCAAATTGTATCGAGGCAACCGTCTCTGGCGCGGAATTCTTGTGCTGGTTGCTGATTTTGAGGGGAATAAAGTATTTTATTCTTAATGAAACAAATTGATAAAATCGATGGTAGCTTTGTGGAACAAGCACATGAGGTTATCGTTGATGTGTTTGAAACACATGGGGTATTTGTCGATAGAGTAATTCTTTTTGGAAGCAGGGCAAGGGGTGATGCCAAAACTGACAGTGATTGGGATTTCTGTGTTGTTATTAATAAATTGATCACTTTTCCAGAAAAAAACAAAATCATTAACCTGATTCACAAAAAGCTAGCTCACATGCATCAGCCAATGGATATTGTTATTAAAACTCTGGAACAGATGGAAAATGAAGTCCATGATTGGGGATACTTGACACCTACTATTCTCGAAGAAGGTGTATTGGTATGATTTATTCTTCTGTTCCCAAATGGGTTATAAAAGCTGAACACGACCTAAAGAATGGTCGGGATCAACTTGCAACAGAAAACCCGGCAACAGATACAATCTGCTTTCATATGCAACAATGCGCAGAAAAATACCTAAAAGCTTTTATTGTTGCTAAAGATAAAAAGCCTGCTAGAACACATGTTATTTCAGGGTTGCTACAGATATGTCTTGAAATGGATTCTGAATTTCAAACTTTGATTGATGCTGATTGTAATACTCTTACGCAATACGGCGTGTTAATAAGGTATCCGGACGATTTCTACGAACCGACAAAAGAAGAAACAATTTTGGCGATCAAATTGGCAGAACAGGCAAAAGAATTTGTTCTTGCGAAACTAGAAAAACTTGGTTATTCATCTCCAACTGAGGTGAAGAGCGAAGATTAGTTGACTCAGTCCCCGGAAGGCATGTTGTTTTCGCTCTGCGGTGGTTGAGCGTCGAAAGGGGTTGGCAGTGTCGTGGGTCGAAACCACCGCAATCTGAAAGAACTCTTCCGATGTGTGGATCCGGGTTCTTCCTCTCTATGGCATGCTTTCGTTGAGCGCGCGGAATTCTTGTGCTGGTTGCTGATTTTGAGGGTTAAAGTTGTTTTCGTATTTGGTTGTATTTGTGAACGAATTTGAATATATTTCGTTCAGGAGGATTCAAAATGCACAAAACTGTAACTCTGCGACTTGACGAGTCTAATTACAATATTTTTAAGTTATTAGCTAGTCGTGAAAATCGTCCTATTTCAAATTTTATAGAGACAGCAACCATGCGGTATGTTCAATCTACTGAGTATGCTGATGAGTTTGAAATGGCAGAGATTAATCAGAATAAAGCTCTGAACGAAAGTTTGAAACGAGGCTTGTCTGATGCTAAGAAGAATAAAGGCAGATTCGTTTAATGTACCGCCTTTTTATTACTGAAGAATATGACGCATCTCTTGAAAGAATAAGCAAGCGCGATAGAGAGTTGATTGAGAAGAAAACTGAAGTTTATGTGTTTCCGCAGCTGAAGGAAGAGCCCCATTTCGGCTTAAACATCAAAAAACTTAAAGGCTATGTACCTGAGACATGGCGTTATCGTATTGGTAAATTTCGCCTTTTTTATATAATATGCGAAAAAGAGCTGATTGTTAAGCTGTTGGCTGCTGAACATCGTAAAGACGCATATTAAAATATGCTTTCCGCGCAAAAATCTTTAAAATGTAGAAACAATTCAAAGTAATGTAATTGCCCAAGATTTTATTCTCAGGCAATAATGCTGCTGTAACGGTTACATCAACCCGATTTTTCATCTCTATCCTGCTTCAAAATAGCGGGAACCGCCTCTGCGGTGGTTGAGCGTCGAAAGGGGTTGGCAGTGTCGTGGGTCGAAACCACCGCAATCTGAATGAACTCTTCCGATGCGTGGATCCGGGTTCTTCTTCCCTCGGGCAAGCTTACTATGAGTGCGCGGGTTTCTGATGCTGGTTGCTGATTTTGAAGGGAATAAAGTATTTTTATTTGCATAAGATCATAGTAATTAGAATCTATGTCGAAAGGGTAAATTTCGTGAAGACTACGATAAGTTCAGAAAACTTTCAAAAACTGAATATTGCTAATCAAGTAATGCATGTTGAGTCTCTCTGGGATAGCATTTCTGAGAGAGTAAACGAATTGCCTGTACCTTTGAGTCATCAACGTGAACTAAAACGGCGTAAGCAAGATGCTAAAAAGAACCCTGGTGCAATGATTTCATACGATGAATTTATGTCACGCCTAAACAAATGGCTGTGAAACTTTTATTAAAAATACATGATCTCTTCCCATATGTTATTTACTATTCTCCTTCTGCTTCATCCATACATGTTTATAGTGATTTTCATTGCTCTCAAGCTCCGATTAAGATGAGAAGACAAGTGAAAAAGCGCAAGGTCGAGTAACCCAAATTTTCATCCATATCGGGTTTTAATATGGATCAACTACTGTAAACAATAAGAGGCCTCGGTATATTAT
>JAEUSG010000348.1 GCA_016788315.1 Fibrobacterota bacterium
TGAAGCAGATGACATACTTATAAGGTCATCTTCAAATGGTGTGCCAAGATCATGGACAGGTTCTGGTTCTTTTAATATTGTTGATGCTGATATTATGGATATGAATTCAACACCTGCTATAGTTCCTTTAAGTTCAACCGAAGGGACTGGTAACACTAATTTCACATTTGCATCATCATATCCGAACAGTTACTCTATTGGTACAAACTCAGGAAATATTTACAATACGGGCACCGTTACAGCAAGTCCGAGATCAACTACTATCAATTTTACAGGAGCAACTTTGCCAACGAATATCGGAGAAGGTGACCGACTTATTATTGATACAAATAGCACATCAACGGGACCTGATACGTGCTACATTTTGGCAAGAGTAAGTAGCAGTCAAATTACTGTTCGGATACCTCCATCATGCTCATTAACTAATGAAGATTTTAAGATTAAGCGAGTTTACAATACGCTGCAATCATGGGAAGATGCGCGTGATGGCGACTTAGTAGCTCAAAAAGTAATCGAAAAAGGTATTTGTTATAACGATGGTATATTTACTGGTTTGTTAACTGTTGACGGTTCTACAACTGATCCTCAAAGGTATTTAAAGTTGACAGTAGCTTCTGGTCAACGCCACTCTGGAAAACGGTATGTTGCGACAGGTGTTAGAATAGAACCAGCAACAACACCAATTGATGTGATATCATGTCAAGATCCTTATACAGTTATTGAATGGATTCAGATCAGGAATACAAGTGCGGATAATGATGGTATTGTTATACAGGCTACAAATGGTCAATATAGCAGCGTTGGTAATGTTATTTTGAATTCTTCGTCAACATCTAATACCAGAGGATATGTATCGGACGAACCCAATAGTCATATTTACAATTCCATATCTTATGGTTGGGCTACGGGTTATGACTTGCAGGCAGGAGCTAGGGCCTATAACAACACTGCCTATCTGAACACAACAGGATTCTATGCTAATGGTTCTGGAACTCCCGTTGCAGCTAATTGCCTTTCCGTTGGTAATGTGACAAATAACTGGAGTGGAGCAAACTGGGACGGAACAAACAGTAAAAATAATGCAGGGTTGTCTGGAGATACAAAACCAGGTGGAAATAGTGTCAACGTTACAACTGCAAACACATTTCTTTCCACTACAGGCGGATCTGAAGATTTACGCATATTGTCTACTTCGCCGTGCGTAAATACTGGTGATTCCGTAGGTCTGAGTCAATATTACACAACCGATATAGAGGATACTGTACGACACTATAATGTATGGGATATTGGCTGTGATGAAGCAGGATTGGCTCCATATACATGGGTTGGTTCCGGTTCGGACAGTAACTGGACAACAGGGGCAAACTGGTTTGGAGGCAGCGCGCCTGTTGCAGGAGCGTCTGTCTATTTTGGTGAGTTTAGTACAAAACGGTCAAAAGTGAATGCTGGCTTTGGCGGTACTATTGGAAAACTTATTGTTGCTTCAGGGTACACGGATTCAATTATTCTTGAAAGAAGCTTAGTTGCAAGCGATTCACTTTTGCTCGAAGGAGGTGTCCTTTATGCTGGTGCCAATAAGTTAACGATTGGCGGAGGCATGGCTCAGACGGGCGGTTATTTCTCAGCATCGACAGATACAACTTTTTTGAATGGGAATGTAGTTTTGACAGGTGGAACTTTCCAACATAATAACGGTACAATATGTTTTAATCCGGCGGTAACCACTGGCAGTGCAACTACTTACACAATAAACACAGTATCAAAACTAACTCTTAACAATGTGCGTTTTTCCGGCAGTGGCAGCACTGGAACAGAATCAGCAAATTTTGCAATGAGTTCTGATACTATCATTGTCAATAACGATTTCTCTATTGGCAGAAGCTCATCTTCCCTCGAAGCCATAAATCTGAATACGGGCGTTATAGAGCCGCAAGATACAGTTTTTTGTGAAGCTGGCGCATATGGCGGAACAGCTTTGATTTCTGTAAGGGCCGGAACTACACAGTATTACCGTGGCGCCTCTGGCTGGAGACTGCCGGGACTTGAGATCAATGCTGCCGGAAGCTCTCTTCTACCGGCATCAAGTGGAGCGGCACAATTTGGTGTAGCCACATTCAGGTTAAGCTCAGGTACTTTCACGGCACCATCGGATACTTTCTGGGTTGGTAAACGAGGAATTACAGTAGATGAAAATATTTTTACTGTTGTAGGTACATACAACGCAACAACAGCAATGCATCTTTTTGATGCTTTCGGAGCAGGAAACAGTAAGGTCATAAAGACAATAGATGTTCCAAATACGGCTAAGTTTTCAATACAGAGCCTCAAGTATACGAACACATCGACAGCTGTCGATACAACATTCTTCAGGTTGGCTGGAATTTTAGATACATTGTCTTGTGCTTCATCGTTTACAATGTCAGGATCAACGACTGGTTTAGCAGTTGCTGATAGTGGAGTTATCAATCTTTCTGGTAACGCGGTATTGGGTTTGAATGCTCGTGGAGGAACCACAAAAGTACGTATTATTGGAAATATTGCACAGACATATACTACTTCAGCTACAGGAGTAAGTTCCGGACAAGCTTGTTTACCGGTAATTGAGATAGTCACTTCAGGGACTTTCACACCTGCAGGTGGTACAACCAAACTTGGTGCATGGAACTTTTATTTAAGATCCGGCAGTTTCACAGCCCCATCTGATACTTTCTACATTGGTAGACCTGGTGTAACAACTGATGATACACTCTTTAAGAGAATAGCAGGATCTACCTTTACTCATAACTCTGGTACAGTTTTTCTTGATCCATGGCCTGCTTATGGAGCCTCAAACTACAAAAGAATTAATGTACAAGGAAGACTGACTTTTAATAACCTTTCGTTCTGGAATGAATCACCATATGGCGACAATTATTACAGCATTGCCGCAGGAGATACACTTCTTGTTCTTGGGCTTCTTGATGTCAATGGTAAATCACCAGGACAATCAAGCTGGGGAACGTGGGTAAATGCAGCAGCAGCACCAGCGGTAATTGAAGTGCAGGGGAATGTAAGGTGTGGTTACGGCGCTGCCAGAGGAACTGCTTATTTACTATTTACAGGTTCAGTAAACCAGGTGTTTAGCGATACCTTTGGAAATGGTCCGCAGGGACGTATTATTGTTGATAAATCGGCAGGGAAGGTAACTCTTGCTAATTCAATGTATGCCTACACGGGGTCTTCAGATGTGATAGTGAATTCAGGTGTACTTGATTTAAATGGGTATAATTTGTGGGTTTGGGATTCTTTGTTGGTAAATAGCACACTCATACAGCGTGGAAATAGTGTCCTTTATAAGTCTTATTCAGCACCCAGTACTAAATTTGTAGTAGGTGCTACCGGAAATTGGATTAATAAGGGAAGGGGGGGTATAAGTCCTGTCGGCGCAATATACAATAACGGGTATGTGCAATTTAATGGTAATGGCGGTTTGTCAGGAAATGGGGATAGTATAAAATATCGCGTATATAACCAGCCTGGTGGATTAGCACATGTGTGGTATGGAACAGGTGTTGCAGATCTAATGGATGTTGATCTTACGGACATGGTTTATAATACAGGTACCATAAATTTGAAAAGTTGTTCATATACAGGAGCCGTGACAAGTGGGTTTAGTTTCTCAGCTAATGATACAGTTATTTATTCAATCGGTACCAATTCAGGGACATTAACCTCCGGTACCGCTTCAACAGTATTTGGATCAGCAACTGTCAATATCGTCGTACCGGTAAATGTTGGTGCAGGTGATATGATTGTCTTTGATGCAAATAACAGTTCTGTTTATGGGGCTGATACATGCTTTATAAAGGCTAGGGTTGATGGTTCGCAGATTACGCTGCAAACACCTGCCGCTTTTACTTACTCTGGTGAGGACTATATTGTAAAGCGTGCCTATAACAGTATTACAGCTTGGGAGAGCGCTGCCCCAACTGATCTGGTTACAGAAAAAGTTGTGTGGAAAGGTGTTTGTTATAACGACGGTATTTTTGCTGAAGCTGTAACGCTGGGTGGATCAACAACAAATGCAAGTTGTTTTAAGTGGCTCACGGTTGCAGAAGGTCAACGTCATTCTGGTAGGAGTTATGTA